>DRLM01000102.1 GCA_011375345.1 Gammaproteobacteria bacterium | reverse complement strand
TGTTGATACTCAACTCCGTCTCCGCCGCCACTTCCTTCCAGCTCTTGCCCTTCTGCCTTAGCTTCACCGCCCTTCTGCGGCGCTCGTTCAGCGCCTCCAGTGGCAACCGGCGTGCATCACTCTTTTCCAACCCTACCTCCTCATTATAGTGGGAGCATTTCATGGAAGGTAATGTTATATCAATATTTTATTGCCTGGTTAATAATACCGAAATGCTCCTTGATCAGTTTACCAACCAACTTGCTTGTCCAGAGTACAAATGGAAACCGATATTGCTCCGGGGTCTTGTTCGTGATGGCCTTGTACAGCCATTCCATCGCCTTTGCATCCAGTTTCGGCTTGCGGCCACCTCGCTTGTTGGCATCAAGTGCATCCCAACCACCGCTTCGGTAAAGAGCCAACCAGTTATAAATTGTGACGCGGAAAATACCCAAAATTCGCGCCACATCTTCTGGCGACTCACCATTTTGAACCGCCGTCACACCTCGCTTGCGAAGCGCCGTCAGTTCCTCGTGTTTCAGCTTGCGTGCATCCGTTGTATTCATGCATGTGTTTTATAATGATAGGTGCATATGTTCAAATAATTATGAGACGGTCAATAATGCCTTCGAGGCCTGGCCCGCCAACCCTCCAAAGCGGCGGCGGCCCGCTGGTGCCCCAGGGCGATCATGTCACCGGCGCGTTCGAATTCATAAAACCGGCAGGCGTTTTTTGGGATTTCCACCACGACATCCGGAGAGTAGCTGGCCAGTTTCAAGCGCGCGATGCTGTTTTGCATGGTATCCAGAGACTGCGAGACGATGTCAAACACGCCTGCCTGAGACGGTCCCCGGGTGATGTTGTTTTTTACCAGCAGCTCTTCGATGAAGGCGCGGATCTTTTGTCCGTAGCTGTTCTTGCCCGCCGGGGCGTTTTTGGCCGGTGGCGGCGCCAGGCCCGGCTCCTCCCTGCCACTCAGGTTCACCACCAGGGTCAGGTCGGTGACATCGCGCAGGGTAGGGGCAATGGGCAGAGGGTTGATCACCCCCCCGTCCACCAGCCGGCGGCCGTTGCGCTGCACGGGCGTAAACAAAGTGGGGATGGCAATGGAGGCGCGCAGGGCGTCGAACAAGGGCCCCTGACTGAACCACACTTCCCTTTCCGCCTCCAAATCCGTGGCGACAGCGGTAAACGAGATGGGCAGGTCTTCAATATCATAAGTGCCAATCAATGCACCCAGGGTCTGCATGATGCGCTCGCCCTTGAACAAGCCACCGCCTTCAAAGCTGAGGTCGAGCAATTGCAGCACATCGCGGCGTTGCAGCGCTTTGACCCAGTGGGTGTAAGTCTCCAGCTTGCCGGCGGCGTAGATACCGCCCACCAACGCCCCCATGGATGCACCGGCGATGGAACGGATGGCAAAACCGCGCTCTTCCAGGCAGTTGATCACGCCGATGTGGGCATAGCCCCGGGCCCCGCCCGCACCCAGCACCAGCGATACGGTGGTTTGGTCCATATTGCCCTCCGCCACGGAAATCACGCCGCCTCAAGAGAAAGAACGCATCCAGTACAGTGATCCAGGGTTTTGTTGCTGCGTCACCGGGTTCATTGTCCACCGACCCCTCGTCCTGCCGCAGGCGGCTGTGTGGTAGGCTGACCACCGGCCAAGGCGGTCAGGCCTGGAGCCCCGCGCCAGCCAGAGGCCATTGTTACTGTAGCTCAAGCAAGAGAATTCACCACACCTGTGGCAGCGCCATCGTATAGTCGAGGATTGGAGTATGAGCACGCAAAAAAAATTCACCCGCCGCCAGTTCGTCAAAGGTTTGGGCGCCGGGTCACTGGTGGCCGGCAGCATGCTGGCCGGCTGCACCCCTGAGGGAAGTGGCGCCGGAGGCGGAGTGGCTGTGCGGGGCCAGCGCCTGCGCTGGAAGCTGGCCACCACCTGGCCGCCGAACTTTCCCATCTTTCAGGAAAGCGTGGAACGTTTCGCCAAGGACGTGCGCCGCATGAGCGGCGGCCGGCTGACCATTCAGGTGTTCGCCGGTGGTGAGCTGGTCCCCCCCCTGCAGACCTTCGACGCCGTCTCGCAAGGTTCGGTGGAAATGGGCCACGGCGCGGCCTACTACTGGGCGGGTAAAATTCCCGCCGCCCAGTTCTTCACCGCCGTGCCCTTTGGGATGAATGCCCAGGGAATGAACGCCTGGTTGTACTCGGGCGGGGGCCTGGAACTGTGGCATGAAGTGTATGCGCCCCACAAGCTCATCGCCTTCCCCATGGGCAACACGGGGGTGCAAATGGGCGGCTGGTTCCGCCAGGAAATCAGCTCCACCGACGATCTCAAAGGCCTGAAAATGCGCATCCCCGGCTTAGGGGGAAAAGTGATGGCCAAGGTGGGGGTAAACCCCGTGCTCATGGCCGGCGGCGAAATTTATACGGCGCTGGAGCGCGGTACCATCGATGCCACCGAATGGGTGGGTCCCTTCCACGACTTGCGCCTGGGGCTGTACCGCGCCGCCCGGTA
The DNA here is from genome assembly GCA_011375345.1 of Gammaproteobacteria bacterium. Classification (NCBI taxonomy): domain Bacteria; kingdom Pseudomonadati; phylum Pseudomonadota; class Gammaproteobacteria; species Gammaproteobacteria bacterium. Next base: position 1,903 of record DRLM01000102.1, on the reverse strand, counting down.
CTATTACTACCCCGGCTGGCACGAACCCGGCCCCGTATTGGAACTCACCATCAACAAAAGCGCCTGGGATCAACTGCCCCGGGAGCTGCAAATGATTATTCAATATGCCGCCGCCGCCAACAATGTGTGGATGTTATCGGAGTTCGAGGCACGTAATCTCGAAGCGCTGACCACCTTGCGCGAAAAACACCATGTGCAAGTGGCCGAGTTCCCCGCCGAGGTATTGGAGCAGCTGAAAATACACACCGCGGAAACGCTGGCTGAACTGGCAGCCAGCGATGCGCTGTTCGCCAAAGTGTACCAACATTACACCGCCTTCCAGCGCAGCAACGCGGCCTGGAGCGGGGTATCCGAGCTGGCCTATGCGCGGGCGGCGGGAGCTGACGGAAGCGCAGCGCCATGACACATGTCTGCCCTGTTGAACATCTCCTGTTCCGTGCGTCGGATTTTCTTACACACCTGGTCAGACGGGCCTGGGAACAATCCGTGAAGATGTTCATTTTACGGAATAATTCCACCAACGGTACGCATCCTGCGTAACAATTGACTCACCGCGAACACGGCCTCGTGGTTTGGGCAAAAAGCCAGCCGGGATGTATTGCATAACCATCCGAATCCACCTGAACGTGGTGATAAACAAATAACATTCCATCGGGACCGGGTATTGAACCGCCCCGGACACAAACAACATAAAAAGGGGGAACCAAATATGAATCTGCGCACCTTTGGCGTAGGAACCTTCGCGTTTGTCGCGTTCATGTCTTCCGCGCACGCCCTCGTTGTATACAACAGCGACGCCGATTCCACGTTCACGCTCATCGACGCCGCAGGCATGTCCGTCACCGCAGAAACCGGCACCGAAGTACCTGCCTCAAGCACAAGCGGCACCGGCACGGCATCGGTGGACGCCGACAGCCAAACCCCTTCCGGGCTGTTCCTCATGACCGCAGGTGATTCGCTGGTGCAAAGCTCGGCAGTGTCGGGTTCTGCGGACGCCCCCTTTGGATCAAGCGACGCGACCGTGCTGAACAGCGCCTTGATCACCCTGGACAACTCACTCGGTCTCACTGACGCAACGGCCGTATTTACCTTTTCATACAGCTGGCTGGCAGAGCTGACGAAGACGGATGTCTTGCTCGAGGCCGGGCACGCCTCGCCCTTCTTTCATCTCACCGGCTTCGCGCCCTCCGGAGCCGAAACCCTGGCCATAGACACAGGCAGCGGGCCCACGGCCGTTTCAGACTGGCTTGTAAACCCTGCCATCGCGCTGACTTTGGGTGGCACGGCGACCTCGGACTCATCCAGCGGCTCCGCCACCGTCACCGCCCTGGTGACCGTGCCTTCCGGGAGCATCGATTCGTTTTCCGTTGTCACGGACTCCTCCGGCTCGGCCTTGCACCAAAGCATCCCGGAGCCCGATATCGCTTTGTTGCTGCTGGCAGGCGCGGGAGCCGCGAGCGTTGCCGCACGGCGGGGAAAAAAGGCGGTGACTTGAAAAATGCCCGGATGTTGGCACCCCGCCATCACCCAGGCATAAAGCCAAAGACATACGGGAATATAACCCATGGTGGACACGCGCAGCGTTGGGCCCCCCTAAACTACGCGGCGCTGACGAAGGGCATCATCACGGGCATCGCGCCCCCCGCGCTCAAACGGGGAAGGCAGTGAAGCCAAGACTGATTCCCCGGGCGCATGCGGCGCAAAGCATGACCGGGTGACCCGAGCAGAGGGACGTCAATCGAGTAGGAGGCGGGGTCCCCCCCGCCGTCCTCTCACACCACCGGACGTGCGGTTCCGCATCCGGCGGTTCATGAGACACACTGGAGTCGTCGCACCGTATCGAGCAGCGACACCAGCCCCAAACGATCAAAGTAGGCCTTGCGGTACGCCTGGTTCATGTGGC
>DRLM01000101.1 GCA_011375345.1 Gammaproteobacteria bacterium | reverse complement strand
GGCGTGTACAGGCCGTTGCTGTCGATGACACCGAATTCCGTGCTGCCGCCGACCACGCCGTTGACCCGCCAGCGCAACGTAGTGTCCGACAGGCCGCTGAGGCTGAACTGCATCTGCACCGGGCTGCCCAGGTTCACCGTGGGGGCCGGTGGCGTAAGCGTAAATGTGACCATTTCGTCGAGGCGCAGGGCCACGCTGCGTGATTCGCCGGGAGTGAGCGCGGTGATGGCGGTATTGCCGGCGAACAGGGTTTCGCTGCCGGCATAGGCCGTGCCGCTCATGCGCAGGTCTTCGCCGGGCGTCACCTGCAGGGTCAGGCGGCCACCGCTGGCCAGCAGGTCGCCGGAGGCGACGGTCTGATTCTGCGTGTTCTGCACCGTGATGAGTATCCGGGTGAGTTCCGCCGGCAGCACCCCGCCCACATGAAAGCCCCGGGCGGCGCTGGCGCCCTTGCCGGTGTCGATGGCCACGGTGATGCGGGTCTCCCCCGTGCCGGTATCCGCCCCCCCGCAGGCCGCCAGCGCGAGCAGCACCAACGGCCACAGCGCCACCCGCCAGCCCGTCACACGCTGCAACACTGCGCGCATCATGGCCTTATCTCCCCCGCTGCAGGGTGGCCGCCTCCCCACCCGCCGTGGTGCCGGTCTGATTCAGCGTCGGCACGCCAATGGTGCTCACCGGGTTGCCGCCCGGCTCCACGGTCACGTCCCGTCGCGGGGGCGTCCAGGTATACAGGGGGTTGGCCGGCACCAGCGCATAGGTGATGCGGCCGCAGGCGGGTACCACGACGGTATACGCGCCGGCAGTGACAGGCACCGTGGTCGCGAGCTGGCCCGGCGCTATGGACATCGCTGCCAGCAAGGCTTCGCATGCCGGCGAAACACCGTCCCAGTTCACGGGATGCACCTTCAACAGGGCAGCCTGACCCGGCAGGGTGGTGTCCATGGTGATGGTGCCCCGGAGCACCGCGAACTCGGTCAGTTGCTGTGTCTGCTCCGGTGACAGGCCCGCATCCTCCGCCACCTGCGCGGCGCACCCGGCCAGGTCAAGGGCACAGTCGATGCCCTGCCGCGCAGTTCGGCCAACCGTGTCCACCATTTGCTGGCCGGTTTGCATGCCGCCTTCCAGCATTTGCTGCCCGGTTTCAAACACGGTTCGCCCGGCCTCGGCTCCCTGGTTTGCCACATCCCGCGCGGTGGATCCCACCGCTTCTGCTGTATCCCTCGCCGCATCGCAGGCGGCCCTGCCAAACGTGCTGACGCAATTGCTGTAAGCCGTATTGGCAAGATGTTCTACCGTATTGTGTGACAATGCTGATGGTGGGCAACTTTGCCCAGAGACATCCACGCATAAATGCGCATGGGCGCTGGCGGGCGTCAGGATGAGAAACGCCGCCAGCAGCGGCAGCCGGGGCAGCGGCCATCGCCATGGTGTTTGCTTTGTCTGTTTCATGGGTTTTGCCTCTAGAAAGATGCTGGTTTTGGCGTTATTACTGGGACGCTTCTCTCCTGCTTCCTCCTCGGTTGGTTACCCCAAAAGTTCCGTCATCACTGATTGAGACGAGCTGTGTCATTGGGGTAATCAGATAACCCGGAGCAACAGCAACTAGAGAAAATATTCTGTTAAATGTCGTACCATCAGCCGGTCGGATGTTGTTGATGGCTGTTGCCCCTTGTATAGCTCCCGTCAAATAGGCATCCAACACCCCAAGCGGTATCGCCATCCAGTAACACCCCGCCGCCGGTATCTCCTGGCCCGGCAGGGAGTTGTACGGCAGCGGCCCGCCCACCGGGTTTGTCGTATAAAACCCAATGCCCGTGCGACCCGCGGTGGTCGCATAGGCCAATGGCTGATTGGAATCCGGCTTGATCAAAAACACCATCGCGCCAATGATCGGGTTACCGTCCCGGTCCCTGATACAACCCGACACGCTGGCCACCAGTTCATCGACGGCCACGCCCGTCTGCTGCGCGATGCTGTTCATGTCTGAATTGAGCGCATTCCAGGCATCCTGCACGTTATCCGGCAGTGTAATGGTGATCTCGTTGCCACTGGCGTCCACCGTGGGCAGATCGAGTGCGCCAACATTGGCGGCGCCGGCCAGCAGGCCAGCGCCGGCCAGCAGGCTGATCAGTGTTTTGCGTGGTGTGTTCATGGTGTTGTCCTCTTTGGTGTCAGTGTGATGATTCCTTGCTGTAACATTGCTTGTATTCATGGTGATTCTCCGTGTGTTTATGGCCGTGGCAGCGCGCCTTCAAAAAAGACCGCCAGCGGTTTTTCTGGATCGGCGAAGGCGCAGTTGGTGGCCGTGCCCGGTGCTGCGAGCTGGCTGACACTGCCCGGCCTGACATACTGGCCGCCGATTTCCAGGGTGGTGTAGCATTTCCAGTGCGTGGCCTGCGCCGGGTGCCGTTGTGGCAGGGCGTCGAATGCCACGGTCAGGGTGGTGTTGATAGGCGTGTTGTCACCGTCATACGTGAGCTTCGCCGCCGGTGAAGAACCGTTGCCGGCCGCCGGGAAACTCCCGCCCACCACATCCCCCACCGTGCCGTTCTCGATAAACCGCTCCCAGGTGACGGCTTCGGGCCCCTCGTTGATCGTGGCCCAGCGAAATTCCCCCGCGCCCACCAGGCAGGTGGCATGAACGGTCACCGGCTTGTCACAGGCCAGGGCGAACCTGACGGGCACCTTGAAGGTGAAATCCGCCGCCGCGGCCTGACCGGACAGGGCGACGAATGCGTACAAAGCCATTACCCAGCCTGTGAATGGGCGCTGCATGTTGAGTCGTTTTTTCATATTCCCTCCTCTCAGTCCGCACTGATTTCCTGCAATCGACCGGGCGCAATGCCTGGCCCCGGTGGCATGATGGCGTAATCGATAATTCTCGCTTCGGCGCCGGATGCGTCCGTGGCCAGCAACACATCGCGGGCGCCGGGCGCACTGCTGAAGCGTGCATCCGGACTGACTGGCGCAACGCGAATCGACGCCGCCTGGTTACCGGTGGCAATAGCGCCAAGCACGCCGAGTGGTCCCGGCGGCAGCGGCATCCAGTAACAGCCACTGCCCCATGCCGCGCGCTGCTGTTCGGACAGCCAGCTGAGTTTGACCGCGACGGGAATCACGCTGCCGGGAAAATACAGTTGTGCGTTGGCATTGCGGCTGCTGGTGACCGCGATCAGCGGTGGTGTCCCGGCACTGACCGCAATGGGAATACCGGCCACGGGATGCCCGGATACCGGCTGTCCGCGTTGATTGCCCGCACCCCACCTCAGGCAGCCCTGCACGCTGGGGATGATGTCCGCCAGCGCCGTGTTGTGCCGGCCAGCGATGGCGACCACTTCCGTGAAGCTTTCCGCCGTCCAGTTGGCCAGGCCGCGGGTGACCTGCCCGGCCTCGTTGATGGCGGACAAAAACGCGGCGCCGGGTGCATCCGGTGGCAGGGCTGGCAATGACGATAGATCCGATTGACCTGAAACCACACCCGGCCAAGGCGTTTGCATGGTGGCAATCAGCACGACTACCGCCCGGATAAATTTACTCGTTCTGTGGGCTGGCCTCTTCATTCACTGATTCCCGGCCGCGTCCGATGCGCCGTTGAAGATCATTTCCGGAACCTCGATCTCAACGGGAAAAAAGAACCTGCCGTAGAATTTCATCGGCGGCACAGTGATCTCCACAGGCGCGACAGGCGGCATGATTTCGAAATCCACGCCGGAGACGTCATTGACCCCACCCGGAATTGCCGTGAAATCCACGCCGGTAACATCGTTCGCACCCAGCGGGCTCGCGGTGAAGTCGACGCTGGTCACGTCATTCGCACCCAGCGGGCTCGCGGTGAAGTCGACGCCGGTCACGTCGTTCGCACCCAGCGGACTCGCGGTGAAGTCCACGCCGGTCACGTCATTCGCACCCAGCGGACTCGCGGTGAAGTCAACACCGGTGACATCGTTGGCACCCAGCGGGCTCGCGGTGAAATCAACACCGGTGACATCGTTGGCACCCAGCGGACTCGCGGTGAAATCAACACCGGTGACATCGTTGGCACCCAGCGGACTCGCGGTGAAGTCCACGCCGGTGACATCGTTGGCGCCCAGTGGACTCGCGGTGAAGTCCACGCCGGTGACGTCGTTGGCGCCCAGCGGGCTGGCGGTGAAATCGACGCCGGTGACATCGTTCGCGCCCAGCGGGCTGGCGGTGAAGTCGACGTCGGTGACATCGTTGGCGCCCAGCGGGCTGGCGGTGAAATCCACGTCGGTGACATCGTTGGCGCCCCAGTCGAGCAGCCGAAAGCGGCCGTCGAAGTCCAGGCCGCCGAGGGTCTGCGCCCGGGCTGCACCGTCGAAATCCAGGCCACCGATGACACCGCCGGCGGGCTCGCCGTTGAAGTCCAGGCCGCCGAGGGTCTGCGCCCGGGTCGCGCCGTCGAAGTCCAGGCCCTCGACCACGCCGGCGCCGAGGCTGCCGCTGAAATCCAGGCCGGAGATGCCGGTGGTCTGCGGGGTGTGCAGGAAGGCCACGGCCGAGTCCTGCTGCTCACCCTGCAACAGGGTTTCCACGACCAGGTCGTAGGCGCCCGAGGCCGGCGGCGACCAACTGGCCTGCAGGGTGGCGGATTCGCCCGGCGGCAGTTCGGGAATGATCTGCCGGCTGATGACCTCGTTGCCGTATTTGAATTCCACCACCGCCTGGCTCACCGGGTCACGCTGGGTGTTTTCCACCACCGCCGTCAAGGTGACCCATTCACCGGGGTTGACGATGCGGCTGCGGCGGATGCCCCGGCTGCCGATGACGGCCTCACGCGCCGGGGCGGCGATGCGCGGCTGGCGGCCCGAGACGGCGCGGCTGATCTCTAGGTCGCGGAAGCGCACGCCGCCGCTGTCCGTTCGCAAACGAAAACGCCGCGCCTCGCTGCGCGCGGTGACCCGGCCGCGGGCATCCAGCGCCAGCACCTGCCAGCGATAGTCCACGCCCTCGTTGAGCCGCTGCAGCAGCGGGCGCGGGGGACGGTAGGCGGCGGTGTCGGTCAGTGCGTTGATCACCGTCCGGTCGTCGGCAAATACCCGCAGGCGGTACAGGCTATTGCGCGCCGGGTCGCGCCAGACGAAGGCGAGCTGGTCGCGGTACAGGTTCATGCCGTTGGCGGGCTGCGTCGGCTGCAGGCTGCGGCCACCGGCCGCGGTGCCGCGCACGAAGTAACGCAGGACGGGAATGCGCAGGTTTGCGCGGGGCTGGAGGATCTGCAGGCT
>DRLM01000100.1 GCA_011375345.1 Gammaproteobacteria bacterium | reverse complement strand
GGCATTGACAGGATTGAGGCGCACGCCGACGCGGTAGTTTTCATACGCCCGCAAACTCACGCCGACCCGGTCATCACGCTCGCACCACATCACCGTGCCGCTTAACTCGGTGCGCCAGTCGGGACTGGTATAACGCAGCTTCACTTCACTGCCACGTTTGACTTTTGAGGGCAAATCCAGACCCACGCCGGAAACACAAACGTCATTGGCGCGCACGTAGTGATATTCCTGATCGCCATTGATCAAGTGGAAGATGCCACGCGCATAATATTTCGGAATGGGCAGGCGCGTGTGTTGGCGTAAGTCCTTAAACATGGTTCAACCTCCTTGGCGTCAAACACAGTGCCGGAGGACGGTGACGGCTATCCGTCGCGCTCATCGGCGAGAGCGAATTGAGCAAGCCCTATGCCACCCGTTCTTGGTCACGCAAGACTGCGCTGATGTGCGACAGGGCCTCGTCGATTTGCCCCCGGGTGATGATCAATGGCGGGGCGAAGCGCACTACCGTGTTGTGGGTCTCTTTGCTTAACACCCCGCGCGCCATCAGGGCCCGGCACACCTGCCGGGCGGTGTGTGGACCGGGACGCATTTCCATGCCCAGCAACAAGCCGCGACCGCGCACTTGCGTCACGCAGGGGCTGTCTATCCCCCGCAAGGCCGTCAAAAAATAGTCTCCCAGTTCAGCGGCGCGCTCTGCCAGTTTGTCTTCCACCAGCACGTTCAGCGCCTCCAGGGCCACGGCCGCGGCCAGGGGATTACCGCCGAAAGTGCTGCCGTGGTCGCCGGGCTCGAACACCTCCATCACCTCGCGGCGGGCAAGAAAGGCGGATACCGGCAGCAGGCCGCCTCCCAAGGCCTTTCCCAGCACCAGACCGTCAGGCTGGACACCGGCCTGCTGCGAAGCCAGCAGGGCGCCGGTACGGCCCAGTCCCGTTTGGATTTCGTCGCAAATCAACAGCACGTTTCGTTCCCGGCAAAGGCGCGCGCACTGCGCCAGATAATCCGCCGGCGGAACCACGATGCCGCCCTCCCCCTGGATGGGCTCCACGATAAATGCCGCGGTGTTGGGGGTGATGGCGGCCTCCAGGGCGGCCACGTCGCCGTAAGGCACTCGTTTGAAGCCAGGGGGGAAGGGGCCGAAACCGTGCCGGTACTGGTCCTCCGAAGACATGGCCACCACGGCGATGGTACGGCCGTGAAAATTGCCGTCGCAGGCTATGACCTCAGCCTTGTTCTCCGTCACACCTTTTACAGTATAGGCCCATTTTCGCGCCGCCTTGAGGGCCGTCTCCACCGCCTCGGCACCGGTGTTCATGGGCAGGGCCATATCCATGGCCGTGAGTTGGCACAGGCGCTGGAGAAAGGGTGCCAGGCGGTCGCTGTAAAAGGCGCGGGACACCACGGCCAGGCGCGCCGCCTGCGCGGTGAGGGCGCGCACCAGGCGGGGATGACAATGACCGTGACTCACGGCGGAATAGGCGCTCATCATGTCCAGATAGCGCCGCCCCTGTTCGTCCCAGACATAAGGACCTTCGCCCCGGCTCAGCACCACGGGCAGCGGCGCGTAATTGTGAGCGCAGTAAAATTCTTCCAACCCGATAATGTCAGCCGGGCTCTTCATGACCGTCCTCCCCGGCAACAGGCGTGTATCATTCGAACCAATAACTTCAGGGTGAGTTCACCGCGATCGCGGTGGGGATTGTATTCGCTCATTTCCACCGCCAGCAGGCGGGGGTCGGCAGCGCGATCACCCAGCCAGTCCAGCAGTGCCCTGGCCGATAATCCGCTGCCCACGGGGGTGCCCACGCCGGGCGCTTCGCTGGGGTCGATGGCATCCAGATCAATGCTGATGCCGTAACCCGCCGTGCCCCGGGCGACCCGCGTCTCCAGCTCCGGCCACAGCGCCTCCCAACCCCGCTGGCGCAACTCCCGGGCGAACACCACTTTCACTCCCAGCCGCGACAGCAAGGCGGCTTCCTCCGGCTCATAGCTGCGCACGCCCACCACACACACGTGTTCCGCCTGCAAGACCGGGGCGGAACCCGCAAGGGTGGTCAGGTCAGTCTCTCCAAAACCCAGCAAGACCGCCAGAGGCATGCCGTGCAGCGCGCCGCTGGGGCTGGTGGCCGGGGTGTGGGCGTCCATGTGAGCATCCACCCAGATCAACCCCAACGGTGCACCATCCAGAGCGGCGTGCACCCCGGCCCAGGTGCCCACGGCGCAGGAATGATCGCCCCCCACCACGACGGGGCGGGCACCACCCCGCACCAGGCCCGCCGCACGGGCCGCCAAGGTTCGGCACAAGCCGGCAAGCGCCGCCCGGGGGGCGTCTGCCGGCAGCGGGCGCAACACCTCCAGGCAGCCCTTGCGGCTTAGCGCCGCCAGCAAGGGGGATTCACACAGCGCCACGGGGCCGTCGGCACAAGCCCCGTCCGGCGCGCCCAGGCCGGAAGCCACGCCGATGAGAGCCGGTTCGCTCATGGATGTCTCCTGCAAGGATTCACCTCATCTTTATCGACCGCGAAAAACGGTTTCTGCAATAACACAGTGTGCGCTTGGTGTTCGGCTTGGTTTTGATGGGGCTGTGATATATTGAAGAACACGATTAGAGAGAGCATCCCCTGGCCTTGACGACTGCCGTTGCACCCATTGCCATACCCTTGTGCCGCGCCGATGCGGTGGTGATGGGCGGCGCCCGCGGGTTTCTTGGCAGCGGGCGGGATCCCGGCATCGTGGTCCTGCGTCAGGGGCTGGCTTATGTCGGCTGCCGCAATCAATGCCCCCACACCGGCGCGTCCCTCGACTGGCTGCCCCGGCAATTTTTGCCTTCGGACCGGCGGTATCTTCAGTGCGCCCTCCGTGGCGCCCTGTTCCATTTCACCAAGTCCCCGGTGTCCACCCGTTAAGCGCCATGCATCGAACGCCTCTGCTTGATCTGCTGCACGCTTATCAGCCCCATGACAGAGATGAGCGTGCCATGTACAAAATGTTACGCCAATTCGTAGAGACCGAGCCCCGCTGTTTCGAGCGCGGCCTGCTCAGTGGTCACGTCACCGGTTCCTCCTGGATCGTGGACCGCGAACGGCAACACGTATTGCTCACCCACCATCGCAAGCTGAACCGCTGGCTGCAGCTGGGCGGTCATGCCGATGGCGATCCCGACATCCACCGGGTGGCCCTGCGCGAAGCACGGGAGGAGTCGGGGCTGGGTGAACTGCGGCCCGTCACGGAAGGCCTCTTCGATGTGGACGTGCACGCCATTCCCGCCCGGGGGGACGAACCGCGCCATCTCCACTACGATGTGCGTGTGCTGTTGGAAGCCGACCGTGGCGCGCCGCTGGTGATCAGCGAGGAATCCCATGATCTGGCCTGGGTGGCGCTGGAAGACGTGGCGCGGCTGGGGGCGGATTCGTCGGTGCTGCGCATGGTGGAAAAAACCAGGGCGGTCTGAAAGGCTGACGCCACCCCGTTTGCACCTCCCGCGGGCCTGCCTGCTATAGTTGTTTCAACGGTCCCCTTACCTAGAATATAAGGATGACAAGCATGCCCGCACTCATCTCTTTGTGCTCGTGGCGGCTGTTGTTTCCCTGCTGCCTGCTGACTGTGGCTGCGCTTTGGCTTCCCCCCGTGTCCGCCACAAACACCGCTCCCGGGGTACAGGCTCCCTTGCAACGTGGTGTTGTGTTGCTGGCCAGGGCCAGGCTGCCGGACCCACGTTTTCGTGACACGGTGATACTGCTCACCCATTACGACCAACACGGCGCCATGGGCTTCATCGTCAACCGGCCCACACCCATGCGGCTGAGCCACGTGGTGCCGGGATTGGCGAAGCAGTCCCTCCGTCGCCAGGTTCTGCATTTCGGCGGTCCCGTGGGCATGGACCATGTCTTCGTACTGGTACAAAGCCGCCGCAGTCATGGCATGGCACACGTCAGCGGCGAAGTCTACGTGGGCCAGGGCATGCAAGCCTTGCGTCATATCGCCGCCAGCCTGGAGGAGGACGAACAGGTGCGTGCCTACGCCGGTTATGCCGGCTGGGGCGCGGGGCAGCTGGAAGCGGAAGTGGCGCGCGGTGACTGGCTGGCACTGCCGGCCGGCAGTGCCGATGTGTTTACCCGCGAGCCCGGTCAGTTGTGGCGGCGC
>DRLM01000099.1 GCA_011375345.1 Gammaproteobacteria bacterium | reverse complement strand
TATTAACCCGGCAATTAGGATTGTCGGGTTAATGGCGCGGCACAGGGATGTGCCGCCATTGGCGCAAGTCAATGCGAGCCCGCGAAATACCAGCCATTTCGCACAATGGCGCCCGTATTTCGCGGGCGGCAATCAAACAGGTCAGGACGACCTGTTTGATTGCCGGGTTAATAAACAGGAACGTCGCCCATGAAATACAACGCCATCAAGATTCTCACCCTGTCCGGGGCGCTCGCCGGCACACTGCTGCTCGGCGGCTGTCTTCACGACGATGACGATGAAATCAGCTATCGCGTGGAGTTGACCAATCTGAGCAACAATCAGCCTCTGTCGCCCGCGCTGTTCGTGTTACACGAGGCGGGATATCAAGCCTGGTCGGTGGGCGCCCCCGCCGGGGACGGCCTGGAACGGCTGGCCGAAGGCGGTGACCCGGGTGCCCTGGCTGATGAGGCCAGGGCCTCTTCCGCCGTTCGCACTGTCGTCACCTCCAGCGCCGCGCTGGCACCGGGCGCCACCTCGGTTGCGACGCTGAGCGGCAAAACCGGCGCCACGCCGCAGCTCACTGTGGTTACCATGCTGGTGAACACCAACGATGGATTCACGGGGCTGGGCGGCGAGCCCTTGCGCGGCCTCACCGGCGGCGACTCTGTCACCTTGTTCACCTATGCCTATGACGCGGGTACGGAAGCCAACACGGAAACTGCTGCCACCGTACCCGGTCCCGCGGGCGGCGGCGAGGGCTACAATCCGGCGCGCGACGACACGAATCGGGTGACCCTGCACGGGGGCGTGGTGACGTCCGCCGGCGGCCTGAGCGGCTCGGCGCTGGATCAATCGCACCGCTTCGACAACCCCGTGGCGCGGGTGGTGATTTCACGGCAGTAGCGCCCCATCCAGCCTCCCCCGGGGAGGGCAAAGGGTGAAGCTTGGAACGCTTGAAGTCCGCAGCCGGAATCCAGGCATTCCACCCTTCCCCTGGCCCCCTCTCCAAAAGGGAAGGGGCTTTGCACGCATTCTTACCCCCGTGACGGGGCGCTGGCCGCGCACTCCAATGGGCGCGCCTTTCCTGCAAGGTTCACCTGCCATGAGCGACTCACCCGGCATGACCCGCAAAGCCCTCATCATCGAAGACAACCACGACATCGCCAGGCTGATTCAGCTGCATCTGGGCGATATTCACTTCGACGCGGACATCGCCGGCGATGGCGGCGCGGGGCTGGCCCGGTTTCAGCGCGTCCGCTACGATCTGGTGGTGCTGGACCTCATGCTGCCGGTGCAGGACGGCTTGTCGGTATGCCGCGCCTTGCGGGCGGCGCCAGGCTATGTGCCCATCCTCATGGTCACGGCGAAATCCACCGAGTTGGACCGGGTGCTGGGCTTGGAAGTGGGCGCGGACGACTACCTCACCAAACCTTTCAGCATTCCCGAATTTCTGGCCCGCATCAAAGCCTTGTTCCGCCGCATGGAGGCCATGGGCGGCGGGGATGAAGGTGCTGCCGGCACCCGCGTGCACGGTGATTTGTCCATCAACCCCGGCAAGCGGCAGGTGTGTATCGAAGACCGGGAAATCCCGCTTACGGTGAAAGAGTTTGATCTGCTCTTGCACTTCGCCCGTCACCCCGGACGGGTCTACAGCCGCGCCCGGTTGCTGGACGAGATCTGGGGTTACCATCACAACGGCTACGACCACACCGTAAACTCCCACATCAACCGCCTGCGCGCCAAGATCGAACAGGATCCCGCCCGGCCCCGTTACATTCTCACCGTGTGGGGTGTGGGCTACAAATTCAACGATCAATTGGACTGAGCCGTGCCGCGCACTTTATACGCCAGGCTCGCCGTGGTGCTTGTGGTCCTGGTGTTGGGCATCGCGCTGGTTTATGTGGCGCTCAGCATTTCCGCGTCGTGGCACTATCTGACCGAGGCCAACCAAAAGCTGAGCCGCGATCTGGCCAAGAATCTGGTGATGGACCGGGATCTGGTGAAGGAAGGGCGCCTGGACGAAGCGCGCCTGAAAGATACATTCAAACAATACATGACCATCAACCCCGGTATCGAAATCTACCTGCTGGACCGGCGCGGCACCATTCTTTCTTTTTCCGCCGACCCCGGCAAAGTGAAGCGGCGGCGCGTGTCCCTGGCGCCGATACACGCATTTTTGGACGGCGGCGACTATCCCCTGCTGGGGGATGATCCGCGCAGCCACGAGCGGCGCAAAGCATTTTCCGTCACGCCGGTGCCCACTGCGGAGAATCCGCAAGGTTATCTCTACGTGGTGCTGCAGGGCGAGGAGTTTGACTCGGTGTATCGCGCAATAGGGGACAACTATTTCATCCACCTTGGCCTGTGGGCCCTGGCCGGGAGTTTGTTGTTCGGCTTGTGCGCCGGCTTGCTGATGTTTCACCTGCTCACCCGCCGCCTGCGGCGTTTGAGCCGGGCCATGGACCGCTTCCGGGCCTCGGGTTTTGCCGTGCAGCAAGCTGTTGCCGGGGAAACACACCCAGAAAAACTCGACGAAATCGGGCGCTTGGGCTTGAGTTTCGACCAGATGGCCGCGCGCATTGTGGACCAGATGGAAGAACTCAAACGGCAAGACCAGGTCCGCCGCGACATGGTCGCTCAGGTGTCTCACGATTTGCGCACCCCCCTGGCCACCCTGCACGGTTATCTGGAAACGCTGCATATCAGAAACGGCGCATTCGCCGCCAAAGAGCGCAAGGAATACATCGCCATTGCCCTGCGGCACAGTGAGCGGCTGACGCGCCTGGTGGCGGAACTGTTTGAGCTGGCCAAGCTCGATGCCCGGGACCGGCAATTGCGCACCGAACCCTTTTCCATCGCGGAGCTGGTGCAAGACGTGGTACAGAAATTTCAACTCAAAGCCCGGCGCCGCCGGATGTATCTGTACCATGAACTGGGTGACAAGCTGCCTTTCGTTTGCGCGGACATCGGCCTCATTGAGCGGGCTTTGGAAAATTTATTGGACAACGCGCTGGAACACGGCACAGAGGGCAACCGCATATGCGTGAGCCTTTCCAGCAGCAGCAACGGCGTGCAGGTTCAAGTGGCCGACAGCGGACCGGGCATCGCCCCCGCCGACCAGGCCCGGATATTCGACCGCTTCTATCAGGCGGACAATCATCATCGCGGAGGTGACCACGCCGGGCTGGGTCTGGCCATCGTCAAACGCATTTTGGAGCTGCACAAGGCCGACATCAGCGTCGCCAGCCGCCGGGGAGAAGGAACCCGGTTTGTTTTTTCCCTGACCGCGTGGCGAAACGGATAACAGCCTTACCCCCCCTCCCTTGTTCACAGAACCCCGGGACGCAAAAACAGGACCCTGACATTGGCCTCCGGCGCCAGGCTTTCACCCCCCCATCCCATTGCATCGCCCGGGCCGCACATTACGCTGTTCACGCCAACGGCCGATAACAAGGCATAGCGATCCAACAGTACGTATCCTGAATCCGGCCGCGCCGCCGGGGTGGATGTCACCCGGCGGCCATCACGAGGCGCTTGTCATGGACCACTCTTTTCCGTACGGGAAGGTGTGCGCCAAACTGCAACAGACGGTGTACACTGAGCAGCGCAGCACACGCGTTGCCCGGCATGCCGGGCTGGGGGGGCTAACAGCAGTGATGACAGGCCCGAGGTTTTCGTTGTTATGGTCTGTCATGATTCTGCCCCTGGCCTGCCTGGCCGGCGCGGGCTGGGCAGACCAAAGCGCGGTGACCCACACGCAAAGCCAGTCCCGCAAACCCAGGTTCCACTTTCTTCTTGCCCAGGCCGCAGGTGCTCACGCCACCTTGTCGCAACGGGTTGAAGCGGCCGCCAAAAGCCTGGACCGTTTTTTCGCCACCGACAAAACCTTTGATGAGGAAACCAACACCTATCTCCGTCTGCGCTTTGAAACGGTGGTGGACAAAGACCTGGGCCTGAGCTTCAAGCCCGATGTCAAAGTGCGCCTGGATCTGCCCCGCACCAAGCGCTCGCTCAAACTGTTGCTGGAGACCGATCCCGATGACAGCCGCCGGCGCACAAGCCAAAGCACACCGGTGGAGTCGTTGGAAAAACAAGACTACTTTTTGTCCCTGGAGCGGACCGCGCGCCGCGCGGGCAGGTGGGATGTGCGACCCGCCGCCGGCATCCGGCTGGACTGGCCCCCCGACCCCTTTATGCGGCTGCGGGCCATCCGCTACTTTCCTCTGCGCCATCCGTGGTTGCTGCGTACCGCCGGCCAGTTGTTTTGGTTCGGTTCCAGGGGCGTGGGGGCGCGCACCGATGCCGATTTCGACCGGGCCTTGAGCGCAACGCTGCTGTTTCGCAGCACCACCACCTTGAGCTGGACTGAAGACGATAATTTCGCCCGCGCCGCCGAGCGCCTTTTTTTGTTTCAATATCTGGACCCGCGCCAGAGCATCGTCTACGAGCTGGACTACCAGGCCAAGGATGACCCCCGGTGGGCCGCTGACCGCTTCGGCTTTCAGATCCGCTATCGCAAGCGGGTGTACGGAAAATGGCTGTTTATGGAGCTGACGCCCCGGCTCAGCTACAGCTCAGAGAACCACTTCGACCCCGACCCCAGTTTCACCCTGCGCCTGGAGGCGGTGTTTGGCAGGGAATATCTGTGAGATGTCATGTCCGCCCTTCAAAAGTGCACGGTCTCCGGCTGGCTCTTGTCGGCCTCAGCAGGGGGTGGAGTGTCCCGTGAACCCCCGTCCAGCCCCTGGATCACCTTGAGGAAGTCCTCGCCGTAGGCCTCCAGTTTGCGCTGACCGACACCGTTGACCTGGGCCAGCTCCGCCAGACTGTCAGGCCGGCGCACCACCATTTCCCGCAAGGTGGCGTCATGAAAGACCACATAAGGCGGTACCCCTTGTTCTGCCGCCAGTTCGCGGCGGCGGGCGCGCAGGGCCTCCCACAGGGCGCGGTCGGCGGCACAGCTGAAATCGTCCGCGGCCCGGCGCGCGTTGGCCGCCCGCCCGGGCTTGACCGCGTCGCGGCGCAGCATCAAGGGCGCTTCGCCGCGCAGCACCGGGCGGCAGGCTTCGGTGAGGTGCAAACCGCCGTGGCCTTCCAGATCCACCGCCAGCAGGCCGCGGGCCAGGAGCTGGCGGAACACGCCGCGCCATTCGTTGACGGACAAGTCTTTGCCGATACCGAAGGTGCTTTGCCGGTGATGGCCGAAGCGGTGAATGCGGGCGTCGTCCTTGCCCCGCAATACATCGATCAAATAATTCACGCCGAAACGCTGGCCGGTGCGGTGAACGCAGGACAGGGCTTTTTGCGCCGCTTCGGTGGCATCCCAGGTTTCCGGAGGTTCCAGGCAGGTGTCGCAGTTGCCGCAGGGTTGCTCCAGAGTGTCGCCGAAGTAGGCCAGCAGGGCCTGGCGGCGGCAGGTGGTGAGTTCGCACAGGCCCAGCATGGCGTCCAGTTTGTGGCGCTCCACCCGCTTGTGGGCCTCCCCCGCTTCGGAGGCTTCCAGCATCTGCCTGAGGGTGATGACGTCTTGCAGGCCGTAGCTCATCCAGGCGTCGGCGGGCAGGCCGTCGCGGCCGGCGCGGCCCGTTTCCTGATAATAGGCTTCCACGCTTTTGGGCAGGTTGAGATGGGCGACGAAGCGCACATTGGGCTTGTCGATGCCCATGCCGAAGGCGATGGTGGCGACAATGATGACGCCTTCTTCGTTGATGAAGCGGGCCTGATGCCGCCCCCGCGCCTGGGTGGACATGCCGGCGTGATAGGGCAGGGCGGTAAGGCCCTGGCCGCTGAGCCAGGCGGCGATGGCTTCCACCCGTTTGCGCGACAGACAATAGACGATGCCGGCGTCGCCCCCGTGCTCGGCGCGGATAAAACGCAGCAGTTGCTCGCGGGCGCTCTGGCCGCCCTGGGTGATGCGGTAGCGGATATTGGGCCGGTCGAAGCCGCTGCAGAACACCCGCGCCCGGCCCAGCCCCAGGCGGGTGATGATTTCGCGTTGGGTGGGGGCATCGGCGGTGGCCGTGAGCGCAATGCGGGGCACGCCGGGGAAGCGCTGCTGCAGCACGGAAAGCTGCATGTACTCGGGCCGGAAATCGTGACCCCACTGGGACACGCAATGGGCTTCGTCGATGGCGAACAGGGCAATCCCGGCCCGGTCCAAAAGCTCCAGGGTGCGTGGCTGCAACAGTCTTTCCGGGGCCACGTAGAGCAAATCCAAGTCGCCACGCAAAAGCTGTGCTTCGATTTCCCGGGCCGCGGCCGGGCGCAAGGTGGAGTTCAGACAGGCGGCGCTGACCCCCGCCTGGCGCAAGGCGGCCACCTGGTCTTCCATCAGCGCAATCAGGGGCGAGACCACAATACCCACCCCGGGCCGGACCAGGGCGGGAATCTGGTAACAAAGGGATTTGCCGCCCCCCGTGGGCATGAGTACCAACGCATCGCCCCCGCCTGCCACCGTGTCGATGATGTCTTCCTGCAGGGGACGGAACTGATCGTAGCCGAAGACCCGGCGCAAGATGGCTTGTGCTTGATTTTCCATGTAAATTTGTCGTACCGTAGGCGGCGCCGAAGGGCGATTATAAACGCCCAGCCCCGGGGCGGGGCGCGCTTCCCCTTGGTTTCCCATCTGTTACCCAGGCAAAACGCCATGCACATCGCTCTTATCGAAGACGACGATGCCCAGGTTCGCCAGCTCTCGCAGTGGTTGGTCGGGGCAGGCTACCGCTGCACCGCATATCCCGATTGCGTCAGTTTTCGCACCGCGCGGAAGGCGGAAGAATTCGGGCTGATCCTGATGGACTGGAACCTGCCCGATTGCAGCGGCCTTGATCTGCTGCGGGCTTTGCGCAGCCACGACAGCGCCACGCCGCTGATGTTCGCCACCGGCCGCGACAGCGAGCGCGACATTGTACAGGCCCTGGAGGCGGGCGCCGACGACTACATGATCAAACCCCTGCGTCAGCACGAAACCCTGGGCCGCATCAAAGCCTTGCTGCGGCGCGTGACGCCCGCAGATTTGGCAACACGGCTGAGCGTTCCCCCTTACCAACTGGATGCCCGCTCACGCAAAGTATTCCGCGGCGACACCGAAATTGAACTCACCCAACGTGAATTCGAACTGGCGTGGTATATATTCAAAAACAAGGGACAGCTCCTGTCCCGCGGAGACATTCTCGAAAAAGTGTGGGGCACCCGTCCCGATTTAAACACCCGGACCGTGGACACCCACATCAGCAAAATCCGCCGCAAGCTGGACCTTGGTCCCGAACACGGCTGGCGTCTCAGCGCCGTGTATCAATACGGGTACCGCTTGGAAGAACTGGGGGACGCGTGATGCACCGCGTTTGGGCTGTATTTTGTTTACTGCTGTTGGCGCCGGCCCTGTCTGCCGACGAGTGGGTCTACACCGTGCGGCCCGGCGACAACCTGTGGAACTTCTCCAACGAGTACCTCAAGGGCGTGGAATACTGGCCCAAGGTCAAGGCGCTCAACGGCATCACCCACCCCCGCCAACTGCAACCGGGCACCCGCCTGCGCATCCCCGTGGCCTGGCTCAAACACCAACCCAAGCCGGCCAGACTCATCGCCCTGCACGGCGATGTAAAACACCAGCCCACCGGCGGTACCGCCCGCGCCGCCAAGGTGGGCATGTCCGTTTTCTCCGGCGATGCCATTGAAACCGGTCCCGGCGGCAGCGCCACCATCGAATTCGCCGACGGCTCCCGTTTGCTCATCGAAACGGGCAGCCGGGTGGTGATGGACACCCTGGGCGTGTTCCGGGAGACCGGCATGGTGGACACCTCGCTGCGCCTGGAGCGGGGCCGGGTGGAAAGCACCGTGAAACCGCTCAAGGAAAACAGCCGCTTTCAGATCAACACCCCCGCCGCCGTGGCCGCCGTGCGCGGCACCCGTTACCGGGTGCAGGCCGACGCCGACCACGCCATCATGCGCAGCGAAGTGCTGGAAGGCAACGTGGGCGTCACCGGGGCGGACGTGACGCAGAACGTCGCGGCCGGCTTCGGCACCGTCGCCGAAGCCGGCCGGCCCCCCGCGCCGCCGCGTGCCCTGCTTCCCGCGCCGGAGCTGGCCGGCCTGCCCCGCCGCATCGGCCCGGATGAACGGCGTCTGTCCTGGCCCGCGCTCAGCGGCGCCGAAACCTACCGGGCACAACTGAGTGCGGACCCGTCCTTCAGTGCCTTGTTGATGGACCAGGCCTTGACCGGACCGGCAGTGGAACTGCCCCGGCTTGCTTTGGGCGACTACGTCTTTCGCGTGCGCGCCGGCGATGACCTGGGGCTGGAAGGCCAGTCCGCCGTTCACAGTTTTACCGTCGCCATGGCGCCCACGGCACCGTCTCCCACCACCCCCGGTGATGGCGCACAAATCACCATAAACCAACCCTGGCTGGCCTGGCATGCGGTGGAGCAAGCGGCGTCTTATGTTGTGCAAATCGCCAAAGACAAAGCCTTTGCCCAGGATGCAGACACGATTGCCGGCATTCACACGACCCACTACAAATCACCCGTGCCATTGCCAGACGGGCACTACTATTGGCGGGTGGCGGCGGTGGACGCCTATGGCTTGCGGAGTGAATTCAGCGCAGCGCGGGGGTTTGTTCTTGTCGGGCGGCCTGAACCCTGAACGCGCGCCTTCCTCCATGTCCCGATGATGTAAACCGGCCAGCCCTTTTCCGCAACCAACGCGCAGGTTCCGGCTGGTGCACATATCCCAATGATGTAAACTCCTTGTGCCGCAACCCCATGACTATCATGGGGTTTTGCGTTTTTCGGGATAATTTTTTTGCGAGAGATTCAGAACAGGTCAAACTGATCCGGCGCTTTTTTGGCGTCTTGGCGGCTGCGGCCCCGATAGGAAATGATGCGTTCATATTGTTTGTCCGTAGGAAAAGGGGTCAGACCCCTTTAACCAGACCCCTTTAACCTCCTGCTGGCGCTGGCGGGGCTGGCGGTGACTGAAGTGCTTTGACAGTTTCCTGGGTTGTGTTGGGCATGTAACGCCAGCATGCACGCACTGGCATCAACCACTCAGGAGGCTGGCCAGGGGTTGTCAGGTCTTGCCTGTTGCCCTGGGCAGTTGGGCAAGACCTGGGCTGCTGCCTGCACAAAGCCGGGACAGGGGCGTGGCCGTATGCTGCATGGTGCTGTGTGCCGTCAATCTGGCCCGGCGTGCGACGGTTCTGTTGTGTTTCCCCGCTCAGTGCCTGCGTTGTGCCTGGCGGCTCTGTTTGTAGGCCGTGCCGGATGCGATGGTTCCCGGTGAGGTGCTGATAACGGTAATGATGTCATTGCGTTTTCCGCTGATGGTGTAGGCCAGGGATCGCGGTGAGTTGGTAAACAGCACCAGGCCTGCGGGCGCGCGGCTTGGGTCGGAGGTTTTGGTCACTGTTGCGGTGGCCTGGAAAGAAATGGCGCCATGGCAGGGGTTGCCGGGTTCCGGCGTCACGGTGATATTGCTGAGTACTTCTTTCAATGTCAGCCAGATGGGGCCGGTTCCCCCAAAGTCAGTGAACTGAAAAGTCAGCGTGCCTTCACTGCTTGCGCTGCCGTCGTGCGCAAAGGCAAAAAAACCGGTTTCTGACAGGGCGACGGGGCCGCTGGGTGTGTAGCTGGTGCCGTCGTATACATATCCGTAAGACCCTTTCAGGCGGCAGGCGTGGTGATCGGGGTCGGCCTGGGCCGGGGCGGATGCAGCGAGCGCGGCCGCACAGATCAGGGGGAGCAGGCGGGTGGACTTGGGCATTGTTCTTCTCCTTAAGTAGTGTGGCCGGGCGTCATTGCCCGGCGGTCTGGGAAGTGTAGCGCCAGACCGGGAAGCGGGGCAAACGGTTTGCTACAGGCCGGGGCAGACCTTGCATTTGGTGTCCTGCCGGCTTTGCTGTTGCCGGCATCCGGTGGCGGTGTATTGAAATGAGAGGGCGAAAGGGGAGGTCTGATCCCGTTCCCCGGCGGGAGGCATTCCGGTGGTTACGGCGCCTCCGGGCAATGTTGGTTTATGGCATCCTGCGTCTTTTTTAACCGGGCCTGACGTTCTTGTTCTGTGAGGCGTCTTCGGGAGCCGTCGCTGTTGCTCACCAATAGTCTTGGGCCGGGGTGGTTGGTGTAGAGTTTGAGTTGTTCACGGGCTTGTTTGCAGAAGGCGTCGCGTCGGGCTTGCGCTTCGGCGGCGGCTTTTTCCTCTTCGGTTTTTTGGCTGCGGGCGTTTTGTTCGGCGTCCAGCCGTTCCTGCAGGGCGCGGATTTTTTGTCTGGCCTGCGCCGGATCGGTGGGTGGCGGGGGGGCGGGCCTGAGTTTTGCGAAACTGTGGTCTGGGGGCGGTGTTTGCGAGTAGTGGGTGACGCCGTGTTCGTCCACCCATTTGTAATACTGCGCTGCTGCCGGAGCCGCGAGCGGCGACAGGGCGATGAGGGCGGCCAAAATGCAGGGTTTCATGCCGGGTGTCCTGTTTGTGGTGAAGGCTTGGCTTTGTTTGTGGTGTCCGCGCGGTGTATGTCGGGAACGCCATAGTGTAATGTCGTCCCCAGGCGTGATTTGATCAAGGGCAAGGGCATGGCGGAATTCCTCGGTCATTACGAACTGGCGATCCGGCTCGGCTTTTTTTTCGGCATTTTCGCCGTCATGGCCGCCTGGGAGAGGGTGGCCCCCAGGCGGGCGCTCACGCTGGCCAAGGCGCCGCGCTGGTTGAACAATATTGCGTTGGTGGCGCTCAACAGTCTGGTGTTGCGCCTGCTGTTCCCCGCTGCGGCGGTGGGTATGGCGCTGTTCGCGGCCGGGCAGGGGTGGGGGATATTCAATTACGTCGATCTGCCCGCGCCCCTGGCGGTGGTTTTCTGCATCATTGCCATGGACCTGGTCATTTATTTGCAGCATGTCATGGTGCACGCCATTCCGCTGTTGTGGCGCCTGCACCGGGTGCATCATGCTGATCTGGACTATGACGTGACCACCGGGGCCCGTTTCCATCCCCTGGAAATCATTTTGTCCATGCTGATTAAGTTTGCCACTATCATCATGTTGGGCCCGCCGGTGGTGGCGGTGGTGATGTTTGAGATTCTGCTCAATGCCACGGCCATGTTCAATCACGCCAATGCCTACCTCCCGCCGCGCATCGACCGGGTGTTGCGCTGGCTGGTGGTGACGCCGGACATGCACCGGGTGCATCACTCGGTGGAAGACGATGAAACCAACAGCAATTTCGGCTTCAACCTGCCTTGGTGGGACCGTCTGTTCGGCACTTACCGGGCCCGGCCCCGCGGCGGTCACCGGGGCATGACCCTCGGCATCCGCACTTTTCGTGATCCTGCCCAGGTGGACCGGCTGTGGGGTATGCTGGCCTTGCCCTTTGTGGGCAAGCTCGGCGGTTATGTGATCAACCGGCGCTCGTGGGGGCCGGGCGGGGATGGCTCGTGAGGGGCCGGTCCGGCGGCCTCATTGCGATTGCGACCAATCAGTTTGTTGAAAAAAGGCCCATGAGGGTTTTCAGCGCCGCGGGCGGATTGCAGGGGCCCGTGACGCGTCAGGGAGGGGGAATGGAGGCAGGATTCAAAGCAACGGGGGGCGCGGTGGTGGTGACGGCCTGGCTGCTGGCCGCGGCGGTCCAGGCCGCGCCCCCCTGCGATCCCAGCCTGCGGCCCATCGCCGGCCACATTGGTTACCAGGTGCGGGAGCGGCGCTGCGAGGGGTTTTACGTCTCCCCTGTCTCCGCGCCCGGGATTGAGCTGTTGGCCTTCCTTCGGGGCCGTTTGCAGTTCACCCTGAAGGCGGGTGAGCGGCTGCGCCTGGCGGCGCCCGGCTATGGCGGTGCGCTGCGGGTGCGCACCGTGGCCCTTTCCCCCCGAACTTACTACCGCATGGACGCCGCGTTGCCGCCGGGCGGCCGCCTGGACTGGCCGGTGGACAGTGTGCTGCGGCCCAGCGGCCTCGGGCCGGGGGACATCGGCGTGCTGGGCTGGTTCGAGGAGGGCGGCGCCAAAGTGTTCGTGCCGGTGCGTGTCACCAGCCGGAGCGCGCCCCCGGGGGATGGGGGGGCTTTGCGCCTCATTGTGCGCTCGGCGGTGGACGTGGAACGCTATTACTGGCGTGTCTATCCCGCGCGCGGGCGGCCGGGGGAATACCTCCCGGGGCCGAAGAACCGCCGCGCCGGCCAGCCCGTGGTTCTGGAACTGCCCCCGGGGGAGTCCGGCCGGCTGCGGGTGGAGGTGGCCGCCAAGGTGAAGAACCGTGACCAGTGGGCCACCTTGCAGCTCGTGGCACTGAGGCCGCCACCGTGAGGGCGGCACGCCTGCGCCGCCGCCTGCAGCGGCGCTACCGGCAGGAACTGACAGCGCTGGCCCGGCGTCTCGCCGAGCAGGGTGAGGCCGATGAATCGGCGGCCCTCAAGCGGCTGGACAATTATTCCAAGGTGCTGGCCCGGCTGCCTTCGCCGCGGCGGGGCTGGGCGGTGCTGTTTGCCGTGCTGTGTCTGGCCGGTGCTGGCGCCTTATGGGCCCTGCGCGTTCCTCACACCAATATCGCCCTCAAATTGCGGGTGGAGGCGCTGTCCCTCACCCTGTCCCGGCCCTGGCAGTGGCGGGGTGATGCTCCCCTGGCGGCAGGGGCCGCCGCGGTGCTGGGGGCGTGGGGGCGGCTGGACCCCGGCGCCCTGGGGCCTGAGGTCAGCGGACCGGGCCGCAGCGCCTGGGCGGAGCTCAGGGCGGAACACGCGGCGCTGAAGGCATGGCGGGTGGGCACCGGCGCTGAACTGGGCCTGGAAGCCGGTGAGACCGGTTTGCTCTGGACCGTGCGCGGCGCCCCGGCCACGGGCAGCTTGCAGGCCTGGGGCGCGGTAGCGCTGAAAGCGGGCATCACCGGTGGGGCGCTTGAGGCAGATCGGGAGGATGTGGGAAACCGCCGGCTGATGGTGCCCGAAACGCTGCGCTTCAGTACTTCCGGTGAGGGGCGGGTGCCGTCCCGGCTGAGCGTCACGCTGGCCGCACCCTGGCGCGCCCACCACCTGCCCGTGGCGGCCCTGAGCTTCGCCCGGGAGGTGAGCACCGAGCCCGGTGTGTTCCAATTCGTCTCCAGCGTACGCGGCGGGACGCTGAGTTTGCTCGATAGCGGCGAGACTTTGTCGCTGCGCGAGGGCGAGGGCCTGTCGTTGCCGGGGGCGCGGGGGCGGCTGGTTTCCCTGAGCGTGGGGCAGCGGGGGATCGAGCTGCTCTTCGAGGGCCGCGCAGATCAGGTGTTGTTGGGGCCGGCGGGTTATCGCCGTAATATTGCCCCCACCTACCTGGCTTATTACCATCACCAGGAGCCGCTGAAATTCTTCTGGGGGGCGGCGGGCTTTTTGTGGGCCATGTTGTGGGGCATAAGGAGAATGCTGTGGGACTGACGGCGGTGGGACGCGCCCTGGCGGGGATGGCGGCTCTGGCCGGCTTGACGCTGATGGTGGGGGTGGCCGCCGCGGCCGGCGCTGATGTGGCCGAGCGTCTGCGTGCCAATGTGGTGGCCATTTCGGTCCAGCGGGGCGCGGAGGAGGACCGGGGTTTCGGTTTCATCGTGGGGGAGCGTCGTCGCCATCTCTACATCATCACCGCCGATCATGTGGTGCGTGGCGCCGGGGGGGCGGCGCCCGGCGCTCCGGCGCCGCGGGTGTCGGTACAGTTTTTCCAGGAGCAGGGCAAGGTGTTTCCCGCCGAATTGCTGGGTACCCGCAACCCCGATCTGGACGTGGCCGTCATCAAGCTCAGGCGGCCCGCCGCCGTGGACTGGCAGCGGGAGGTGCTGGGGGCGGCCGGGGCGGTGGGCCGGGGCACTGAAGTGTGGTTCGTGGGCCGGGGCGGGAGCTGGTACGTGCCGGTGCTGCCGGGGGTGGTGAACAAGGTGCTGAACCGGGTTATCCAGGTGGACCGCCTGGGGGTGCGCCCCGGCAGCTCCGGCGCGCCCTTGATCAGTGCCAGCGGCTGGGTGGGCATGGTCACCTCCGACCGTTCCGGTGAGCTGAGCGACGCCTTGTCGGTGGCGGCCATTGCCGAACTGGCCCGGGACTGGAACATCCCCTGGCAGTTGCGGGCCGGCGCCGTGGCGCCCCCGTCCGGCTCCGCCCCGCCCGCGGTGTCCACCGGGGAGCTGTGCCCCCGTCCGGCCAGTGGCAAAACGGGCGTGTTGTTCGAGCTGTATGACGAGAGCGACAACGACGCCGGTACCGTGAAAAGCGGTGAATGTGTCCCGGTGGCGCCGGGCAGCTACTGGGTCAGCAGCATTGACTCCAACTACCAGTGCCAGGATATTCAGGTGCGCGTGGCCGCCGGCGAACGGGCGACGGTGCAACTGGTGTGCGAGGAACAGGGCGGGGTGACGCCGCCGCCGGGCCTGGACGTGACCGGCACCTGGTACGGCCTGGCGGGAGGTTACATCCAGATTCATCGCACTGACGGTCAGCAATACACTTTTCAGGACTTTAATAATTTCGGCGTCATGGTGGGCGAGGGCACGGCGTCGATGAGTGGCACTATCCTGACTTTGCAGGGTTTCAACTCCCTGTTGGGTTTTGCCTACAGCGGCACCCTCGAAGTCAGCGCCGAGCGCCTGAACGGCATGCTGGTGGTGGCGCCGTTCGGGCAAACCGTGCCGGTGGGTTTTGTGCGGCGGCCGCCGGGGCTGGGGCGCTGAATGCCTCCCGGCTTCGGTCTGGTGCCGGGTTGGTCAAGCACAACAGGGGGGGAGTCGTGCGCGGAGTGTTTGTCGTTGTCTTATGCGCAGCCGCCGGTTTGACAGGCGGTTGTGATACGGAGGAATTCCATCCCAAAGGTCCCACCTTGGAGACCCAGACCGGCGCGCGCATCGTCCGCATGCACGATCCGGAACTCGTCGCCCGGGGCCGGGCCGTGTTTGCCCAACACTGCGCCCGCTGCCATGGGGCACAGGCGGAGGGGGCGCCCGACTGGCGCCGCAGGGGACCCGGGGGCTTGTATCCGCCACCGCCCCTCGATGGCTCCGGCCACGCCTGGCATCACGCCAGCACCCAGCTCAAGGACATCATCCGCAACGGCAGCCCGCCGGGCCAGGGCGGAATGCCGGCCTGGAAAGACAAACTCAGCGAGGAGGAAATCGACGCGGCAGTGGAGTGGTTCCAGTCCCTGTGGCCCAATGCAGTGTATGCGGCTTGGTGGGACACGGAGCAGCGCTCCCTGGGCCGTCGGCCGGTCAAATAGCCGGGTGGGCAAGTAATGAGGCGCAGAGGGTGCGGCAGTGTGAAGGCCGCGGGTGTATCGTCGTGCCGGTGGGGGGCGGGGGGACAGCGCGCGCGGCGTCTTTGTGAACGACACCCGAAGCGACAACACCGTGGTGTCCGCCCTGCCCCACATGCAGCACCGGCTTGCGGGCGGGCACGACAATGTCTTGGACATCTTCGCAGCGCGGTTGATCTGGCGGCTGAGAGCCAGGCCGGGTGAGGTGCGGGCTTGTGCGGGATGCCTGGCCGCGGTGCCGCCCTTCGTGCTGCCCGCCCGGCGCTTGCATCCGTAAAGCCGCGCCCCGGCCGCGCCGCTAAGGCAATAAGCAACGGAGCCGCGAAGGCCAGTCCCATGAATGCCGATCCCTCACTTGTTCTTGACCAGGCAGGCAGCGCCCCCAAACTGGTGCAGGCCACCGCCGACCGGGTACTGGCCGCGGCCCGGCAGGTGGTGCTGGGCAAGGAGCGGCAACTGCGC
The DNA here is from genome assembly GCA_011375345.1 of Gammaproteobacteria bacterium. Classification (NCBI taxonomy): domain Bacteria; kingdom Pseudomonadati; phylum Pseudomonadota; class Gammaproteobacteria; species Gammaproteobacteria bacterium. The sequence goes on along the minus strand of DRLM01000099.1, from coordinate 1,322 downwards.
CTGGCGCTGGCCTGCGTGGTGGCCCGGGGCCATTTGCTGGTGGAAGACGTGCCCGGCGTGGGCAAGACCACCTTGGCCCAGGTTTTTGCCCGGATCCTGGGGCTGGAGTATCAGCGGGTCCAGTTCACCAGCGACCTGCTGCCCTCGGACATCATCGGCGCCTCGGTATTCGAGCGCGACAGCAAGCATTTCGTGTTTCATCCCGGGCCCTTGTTTTCCCAGTTGATTCTGGCCGACGAAGTCAACCGTGCCACGCCCAAGTGCCAGAGCGCCCTGCTGGAAGCCATGGAGGAACGCCAGGTTACCGTGGAGGGGGAGACCCGCGCGCTGCCGCAGCCCTTTTTCGTCATTGCCACCCAGAATCCCATCCAGCAGATCGGCACCTTCCCCCTGCCCGAGTCGCAGTTGGACCGTTTTCTCATGCGCCTCACCATGGGCTACCCCGGCCGCGCCGCCGAGCGGGAGCTGCTCAAAGGACAGGACCGGCGCGAGATGCTGGACGCGCTCCGTCCTGCCCTGACCCCGGCCCAGTTGCTTGCCATCCAAAGGGCGGTGGCGACGGTCCACGTGTCCGATGCCCTGCTGGATTATCTGCAGGCCCTCATCGAGTACAGCCGCCAGTCCGCTCATTTTGCCGTGGGCCTCTCGCCCCGTGGTGGCCTGGCCCTGCGCCGGGCGGCCCAGGCCTGGGCCTTGCTCCACGGCCGCAGCCACGCTCTGCCGGAAGACGTGCAGGCGGTGCTGCCGGCGGTGGCGGGCCACCGCCTGGCCGGCGGCGCGCACGCCGCGGGCCACACGCCGGAGTCGCTGGCGGACAAGCTGCTGGCGGTGGGAATACCCTAGCGCGGGCCCGCTGCGCCATCATGGCCTGGAGCCAGCCCAAATTCCTGCGGCGCTTGCCCCGCCCCCGTTTTTTGCAGCGCCACGAGACCGCCACCGCCGCCCACCCCGCGGTGCTCAACCGCCACCGCATTTTCGTGTTGCCCACCAGGCAGGGCCTTGGATTCGCCGTGCTGTTGTTGGTGATGCTGCTGGGAGCCATCAACTACAACAATTCCATGGCCTTCATGCTGGCATTTTTGCTGGCCGGTGTGGCCCTGGTGTCGGTGCTGCACACCTACACCAATTTGGCCGGGCTCAGCATACGGCCGCTGGGGGCGGCGCCCTGTTTCGCCGGCGGCCACGCCTTGTTCACTGTCCAGCTCAGCCACGGCGGCCGCCGGCCGCGCCTGGACATCACCTTGGGCGCCGCGGCGGGTGCCACGGCGGTGGCCCAGGTGGAGGGGGGGCAGGCGGCGCGGGTGGTGCTGGCCGTGCCCGCC
>DRLM01000098.1 GCA_011375345.1 Gammaproteobacteria bacterium | reverse complement strand
TTCTTTGGGGTGGTGGTGTACACCCGGGTACACACCCCCCGCTTTTGCGGACACCCTTCCAGGGCCGGCACCTTACTCTTCTCTTGCTTGCGGCCACGCGGCTTGCGCACTAACTGATTGATTGTCGCCATGAACCTAAAAACTCCAGCCCAAAATAAACAGAAGCGCTCGCCCTTCAGGTCGCCGCGTGTGCGGCCCACCCCTTCTGGTTGAACGCTTAACGCTAAATCACTTGACTGACAGACGGGAAGCGCATGCCGCCCCACGAAAGAAGCGGCATTTTAGGTGTGCTTTGACGAGCTGTCAATAGCCCGGGAGCGCTTTCCCGCTCCCGGGGTACGACGGGTGGGAGGGCTATTCCGGTCCGGCGGCGCCCAAGGCCTCGCTGAGCGCTTTTTCCACTTCTTCCTTGGTCGCCACAGCTTCTGCAAGCCGCCCGGTTTCCTTTGCTTTGTGGCGACGCCGGCGACGGTCCTGGTGGTAGGCCAGCCCGGTACCGGCCGGAATCAGCCGGCCGACGATGACGTTCTCTTTCAGCCCCCTGAGTTCGTCCATCTTGCCACTGACCGCGGCCTCGGTGAGTACCCGGGTGGTCTCCTGGAAGGAGGCGGCGGAGATGAACGACTCCGTCGCCAGGGAGGCCTTGGTGATACCCAACAACAAGGGGATATAGGTGGCTGGCATTTTGTCTTCCGCCTGCACCCGGGCATTTTCTTCCTGCAGGCGGGCGCGGTCAGCCTGTTCCCCCTTGAGGAAACGGGTATCACCGGGGTTGTCGATCTCCACCTTGCGCAACATCTGACGCACGATGACCTCGATGTGCTTGTCGTTGATCTTCACGCCCTGCAGCCGGTAGACATCCTGCACTTCGTTGACGATGTAGTTGGCCACGGCTTCCACCCCGAGCAGACGCAGAATGTCGTGGGGGTTGGGCGCGCCGTCCACGATCACCTCGCCCCGGTCCACGTGCTCACCTTCGAACACGGTGACATTGCGCCATTTGGGAATCAGCTCTTCGTACTGCTCACCATCGGGGCCGGTGATCACCACCCGCTGCTTGCCCTTGGTTTCCTTGCCGAAGCTGATGGTGCCGGAGCGCTCCGCCAGGATGAAGGGATCCTTGGGCTTGCGCGCCTCGAACAAATCCGCCACCCGCGGCAGACCGCCTGTGATGTCGCGCGTCTTGGAGGTCTCCTGGGGAATACGGGCCACCACATCACCCACCCCAACCCGGGAACCGTCCTCCAGATTGACGATGGCCCCCGGCGGCAGGTAGTACACCGCCGGGATGTCGGTACCGGCGAGACACAATTCCTTACCCTCATCATCCACCAGCTTGATCATGGGACGCTGGTCTTTGGCCGGACCGCTGCGCTGCTTGGGATCGGTGATCACCAGGCTGGACAAGCCGGTGATCTCGTCGGTCTGGCGCTGCACCGTCGCGCCTTCGACAAAATCACTGAAGCGGGCCAGACCGGCCACTTCGGTGATCACCGGGTGGGTGTGCGGATCCCAGGTGGCGACCACCTGGCCGGCCTCCACTGCACTGCCGTCGCCCACGCTCAGCACGGCACCATAGGGCACTTTGTAACGTTCGCGCTCCAAACCGGCTTCGTCCAGCACGGTCAGCTCCCCGGAGCGGGACACCACCACATTGTTGCCGCTGGCGTGTTGCACGATTTTCATGTTGTGCAAACGGACGCGGCCGTTGGATTTCACCTCCACGCTGTTGGCCGCCGCAGAGCGGGAGGCCGCCCCGCCGATGTGGAAGGTCCGCATGGTGAGCTGGGTGCCGGGCTCACCGATACTCTGGGCGGCGATAACGCCGATGGCTTCGCCGCTGTTGACCTTGTGGCCCCGGGCCAGGTCGCGGCCATAACAGGTGGCGCACACCCCGTAGCGGGTTTCGCAGGTGATGGGGGAGCGCACCAGAATGCGGTCGATGCTCATGTCTTCCAGGCGGTCCACCCAGTGTTCGTCCAGCAGGGTGCCCGCGGGTACTGCGACCTCATCCTCGCGGCCGGGCATCATCACGTTCTCCGCCACCACCCGGCCCAGCACCCGCTCACGCAGGGGCTCAACCACATCACCACCCTCAATCAGCGGCATCTTCAACAATCCGTTCTCGGTGCCGCAATCGTCCTCGGTCACCACCAGATCCTGGGCCACGTCCACCAGGCGGCGGGTCAGGTAGCCGGAGTTGGCGGTTTTCAGCGCTGTATCCGCCAGACCCTTGCGCGCACCGTGGGTGGAGATGAAGTACTGGAGCACGTCCAGGCCTTCGCGGAAGTTGGCGGTGATGGGCGTTTCGATGATGGACCCGTCCGGCTTGGCCATGAGACCGCGCATGCCGGCCAACTGGCGAATCTGCGCCGCGCTGCCGCGGGCACCGGAATCCGCCATCATGTAGATGGAGTTGAACGAGGGCTGCTTGACCCGTTCGCCCTCCGCATTGGTCACCTCATCGGTGCCCAGCTCCTCCATCATGGCCTTGGCCACCTGGTCGTTGGTATGGGACCAGATATCCACCACCTTGTTGTAACGCTCGCCATTGGTGACCAGGCCGGAGACGTACTGGTCCTCGATCTCCTTCACTTCCTGCTCGGCCACGCTGATAATGGCCGCTTTGCGATCGGGCACCACCATGTCCTCCACCCCCACCGACACGCCGGAACGGGTGGCATAGTAAAAACCTGTGTACATCAGCCGGTCAGCAAAAACCACCGAGGCTTTCAGACCCACGCGGCGATAGCAGGCATTCACCAGGCGCGAAATCGTTTTTTTGGTGAGATCCTGGTTGACCAGTTCGAAGGGCAGCCCGGCGGGCAAAAGATCCGACAACAGGGCCCGCCCCACGGTGGTGTCCACCAGCACGCGACGGGGCACCAGTTCACCCTGCTCGTCGAACACGGTTTCCCTGATGCGCACCTTGACCCGCGCGTGCAAATCCACCACCCCGTTTTCGTAAGCACGGTGGGCCTCCGCCACGTCGGCAAAAGACATGCCCGTGCCCTTGGCCTCCGCCCGCTCCCGGGTCATGTAGTACAGGCCCAAGACCACGTCCTGGGTGGGCACAATGATGGGTTCACCATTGGCCGGAGACAGCACATTGTTGGTGGACATCATCAGGGCGCGGGCCTCGATCTGCGCCTCCAGGGACAAGGGCACATGCACCGCCATCTGGTCGCCGTCAAAGTCAGCGTTATAGGCGGTGCACACCAGGGGATGGAGCTGAATGGCCTTGCCCTCGATCAACACCGGCTCGAAGGCCTGAATACCCAGACGGTGCAGGGTGGGCGCCCGATTGAGCAGCACGGGATGTTCGCGGATGACTTCTTCGAGAATGTCCCACACTTCCGGCCCCTGGCGCTCCACCATTTTCTTGGCGGCCTTGATGGTGGTGGCCAGGCCACGGCGCTGGAGCTTGGAAAAGATGAAGGGTTTGAACAGTTCCAGGGCCATGGTCTTGGGCAGGCCGCATTGCTGTAATTTCAGCGTGGGGCCGACGACGATCACGGAACGGCCGGAATAGTCCACCCGCTTGCCCAACAGGTTCTGCCGGAAGCGGCCCTGCTTGCCTTTGATCATGTCCGCCAGGGATTTCAGCGGCCGGCGGTTGGTGCCGGTGATAGCCTTGCCGCGACGACCGTTGTCCAGCAGCGCGTCCACCGCCTCCTGCAGCATGCGCTTTTCGTTGCGCACGATGATGTCCGGTGCGTTGAGATCAAGCAGGCGCTTGAGGCGGTTGTTGCGGTTGATCACCCGGCGATAGAGGTCATTCAAATCCGAGGTGGCAAAACGACCGCCATCCAAAGGCACCAGCGGCCGCAGTTCCGGCGGCAGCACCGGCAGCACGGTCAACACCATCCATTCCGGTCGGTTGCCCGATTCGAGAAAGGCCTCCATCAGCTTGAGGCGCTTGGTGAGCTTTTTGATGCGCGTTTCCGAATTGGTGGAGGCAATTTCCTCACGCAGCCTGGCCACCTCGGATTTCAGATCCAAGGTGGAGAGCAGCTCATAGACCGCCTCCGCACCCATGCGGGCATCGAACTCGTCGCCGTATTCCTCAATGGCGTCCAGATATTGTTCGTCGGTGAGCATCTGGTTGCGTTCCAGATCCGTCATGCCGGGATCGATCACCACGAAGGATTCAAAATACAGCACCCGCTCGATATCGCGCAGGGTCACATCCAGCAACAGACCGATGCGGGACGGCAGCGACTTCAAGAACCAGATATGGGCCACCGGACTGGCCAGCTCGATATGGCCCATGCGTTCGCGCCGCACCTTGGCCAGGGTCACTTCCACGCCGCATTTTTCGCAGATGACGCCGCGATGCTTGAGACGCTTGTACTTGCCGCACAGGCACTCGTAGTCTTTCACCGGGCCGAAGATCTTGGCGCAAAACAGCCCTTCCCGCTCCGGCTTGAAGGTGCGGTAGTTGATGGTTTCCGGCTTTTTGACTTCGCCATAGGACCAGGAGCGGATTTTACTGGGCGATGCCAGGCCGATACGAATGGCGTCGAACTCCTCTACCGTGCCCTGCTGTTTGATTAGACTGAGTAGATCTTTCATTACGTCTCCTGCTCGAAGCTTTCGAGTCTTTGTGTAGGGTAACCCGCCGTGCCCTGGCATCGGCGGGGTCGCCAGCCCCCGACGCGGCCACCCGATGAACAGCGGGGGCACGTCTCGCGGCGTGGCGGGCCAAGCCCGCCCTACATGTACTAGTCCTGCTCCAGTTCGATATCGATGCCCAAGGCCCGGATTTCCTTGACCAGGACATTGAAGGACTCCGGCATGCCGGCTTCCATGCGGTGATCACCGTCAACGATGTTTTTGTACATCTTGGTGCGGCCCGTCACATCATCGGACTTGACGGTCAACATTTCCTGCAGGGTGTATGCCGCACCGTAGGCTTCCAGCGCCCACACTTCCATTTCACCGAAGCGCTGGCCGCCAAACTGGGCCTTGCCACCCAGGGGTTGCTGGGTCACCAGGCTGTAGGGGCCGGTGGAACGGGCGTGGACCTTGTCATCCACCAGGTGGTTGAGCTTGAGCATGTACATATAGCCCACCGTCACCGGCCGGTCGAAGGCGTCCCCGGTACGGCCGTCATACAACCTCGCCTGCCCGGAGCGCGGCAGCCCGGCCAGCTCCAGCATGGTTTTGATTTCTTCCTCGGCGGCGCCGTCAAACACCGGTGTTGCCATGGGCACACCGCGGCGCAGGTTGTTCGCCAGGTCAAGTATTTCCTCGTCGTTCAGGGAATCGAGATCCTCTTTCTTGCCGCTGGTGTTGTAGATCTGACCCAACAATTCGCGCAGCTCACTGATCTTTTGTTGTGCCTCCAGGGCGGCGGCAATTCTCTGACCCACGCCTTTGGCCGCCCAGCCCAGATGCGTTTCCAACACCTGTCCCACGTTCATGCGCGAGGGGACACCCAGCGGGTTGAGCACCACGTCCACCGGTGTGCCATCGTCCATGTACGGCATGTCTTCGGCGGGCACAATCATGGAGATCACACCCTTGTTGCCATGGCGGCCGGCCATTTTGTCGCCGGGCTGAATGCGGCGCTTCACCGCCAGGTAGACTTTGACCATCTTGAGCACGCCGGGAGCAAGATCATCGCCGGCGGTGAGCTTGGTCTTCTTTTCATCGAATTTTTTGTCGTACTCCTGGCGCTGCTCTTTCAACTGCCTGGCCAGCTGCTGCAACTGCTCGTCGGCCTCCTCCGATTTGAGCCGCACATCGAACCACTTTTCACGCGGCACGCCGGCGAGGTACTCCGCTGTGATTGTGCTGCCGGACTTCAGCCGCTTCGGCCCACCGGCGGCGGCCTGACCCACCAGAAGCTTTTCCACCCGCTGGTAGATGTGATCTTCCAGAATGCGGAACTGGTCGTAGAGGTCTTTCTTGAAGCGCTCCAATTCGGCTTTTTCAATGGCCTGGGAGCGCTTGTCTTTTTCCACGCCTTCACGGGTGAAGACCTGCACGTCGATCACCGTGCCGTTCATGCCGGAGGGCACGCGCATGGAGGTGTCTTTCACGTCCGAGGCTTTTTCACCGAAAATGGCCCGTAGCAGTTTTTCCTCGGGGGTGAGCTGGGTTTCGCCCTTGGGCGTCACCTTGCCCACCAGGATGTCCCCCGGCCCCACTTCGGCACCGATGTAAACGATGCCCGACTCGTCCAGCTTGGCCAGAGCCGCCTCACCCACGTTGGGAATGTCCGAGGTGATTTCCTCCGGCCCCAGCTTGGTGTCCCGCGCCACGCAGGTCAGCTCCTCGATATGGATGCTGGTGAAACGGTCTTCCTGCACCACGCGTTCGGAGATCAGAATGGAGTCTTCGAAGTTGTAGCCGTTCCAGGGCATGAAGGCCACCAGCATGTTCTGCCCCAGGGCCAGCTCGCCCATGTCAGTGGACGGGCCGTCGGCCAGCACATCGCCGCGCGCCACCACATCGCCGGGTTTGACCAGCGGCCGCTGGTTGATGCAGGTGTTTTGGTTGGAACGGGTATACTTGGTGAGGTTGTAGATATCCACGCCGGCCTCACCGGGCAGCACTTCCTCATCGGCGACACGCACCACCACGCGGCCCGCATCCACCGCGTCCACAGTGCCACCCCGCCGGGCCACCACCGTAACCCCGGAGTCCTTGGCCACCACGCGCTCGATACCCGTGCCCACCAAAGGTTTTTCGGCGCGCAAGGTGGGCACTGCCTGACGTTGCATGTTGGAGCCCATCAGGGCCCGGTTGGCATCGTCATGTTCCAAAAAGGGAATCAGGGCCGCCGCCACCGACACCACCTGGCGCGGCGACACGTCGATGTAGTTGACCCGCTCCGCCGACATCATGGTGAACTCATTGAGATGACGACAGGAAATCAGGTCGTCCACCAGGCGGCCCTCCTCATCCACCCTGGCGTTGGCCTGGGCGATGACGTACTGCCCTTCCTCTATGGCCGACAGGTAGTCGATTTCATCGGTCACCTTGCCGTCCACGACTTTGCGGTAGGGGGTCTCCAGGAAACCATAAGGGTTGGCACGGGCGTACACCGCCAGCGAGTTGATCAGACCGATGTTGGGCCCTTCCGGCGTCTCGATGGGACACACCCGGCCATAGTGGGTGGGGTGCACATCGCGCACCTCAAAGCCCGCGCGCTCGCGGGTCAAACCGCCGGGACCCAGGGCCGACACCCGCCGCTTGTGGGTGACTTCCGACAAGGGGTTGTTCTGGTCCATGAACTGGGACAACTGGCTGGAGCCGAAAAACTCCTTCACCGCGGCCGACACCGGCTTGGCGTTGATCAGTTCGTGCGGCATCAGGCCCTCGGACTCCGCCAGGCTCAGGCGTTCCTTCACCGCCCGCTCCACCCGCACCAGGCCGATGCGGAACTGGTTTTCCACCATTTCCCCCACGCTGCGCACGCGCCGGTTGCCCAGGTGATCGATATCGTCCACGGTGCCGCGGCCGTCCTTGATGTCAATCAGGGTCTTCATGACATCGATGATGTCCTCATTGGACAACACCCCGGGGCCGGTAATCTCCTCGCGCCCCACCCGGCGGTTGAATTTCATCCGCCCCACCGGGGACAGATCGTAGCGGTCGGTGTTGAAAAACAGGTTCTGGAACAGGGCTTGCGCCGCTTCCTTGGTGGGCGGCTCCCCCGGCCGCATCATGCGGTAGATTTCCACCAGCGCCTCCAGTTCGGAACGGGTGGAATCAATACGCAGGGTCTCGGAGATGTAGGGGCCGCGATCCAGATCGTTGGAATACAGGACGCGGATTTCCTTCACGCCTGCCGCCAGCAGCTTGTCCAGCAGCTCGGCGGTAATCTCGTCGTTGGCCTCGGCCAGCAACTCACCGGTTTCGGTGTCCGGCACATCGTGGGCCAGGGTCTTGCCCACAAGATAGTCCCGGGGAACCGCAAGGGTTTTGATATTGGCCTTGAGCATTTCGTTGACGTGCCGGGCCATGACCCGGCGCCCGGCCTCCACCAACAGCTTTCCGCGGGGCGTTTTGATATCGAATGCCGCGGTTTCGCCGCGCAAGCGCTCGGGAATCAAGTCCAGCCTGATCTCACCGTCATTGAAATGGAAGGTGTTGGTTTCAAAGAACAGCGCAAGAATCTGCTGGGTGTCATAGCCCAGGGCCCGCAACAACATGGTAGCCGGCAGTTTGCGCCGCCGGTCGATGCGCACAAACACCATGTCGTTGGGATCGAACTCGAAATCCAGCCACGAGCCGCGATAGGGGATCACCCGGGCCGAAAACAGCAGCTTGCCCGAGGAATGGGTTTTGCCGCGGTCATGCTCAAAGAACACCCCTGGCGAACGATGCAGCTGGGACACCACCACCCGCTCAGTGCCATTAATCACGAAGGTGCCGTGATCGGTCATGAGCGGCATCTCGCCCATGTACACTTCCTGCTCCTTGATGTCCTTGACGGTGTCCGCGCCGGCCTCTTTGTCGTAGATCACCAGCCGCACCTTGACACGCAGCGGCGCGGCAAAGGTCATGCCCCGCTGTTGACATTCCCGCACATCAAAGGCCGGCTCGCCGAAACGATAACTGACGTACTCCAAAACCGCGCTGCCCGAATAGCTGGCTATGGGGAACACGGATTGAAAAGCGGCATGCAGTCCTTGCTCGCGCCGCTGGTCGGCGGGGGTGTCTTCCTGTAAAAAATGACGATAGGAATCCACCTGGATCGCCAGCAGGTAAGGCACATCCAGCACGCTGGGGTGCTTGCCAAAGTCCTTACGAATGCATTTTTTCTCGGTGAAGGAGTAAGCCATCTATCTTCCTCAAGAAAGGTTCATTTAAAATAGCGTGCCGCGACCACCGGTAGCGGAACCCAGGCTCATCACGTGGCGGTGGGCCGTCCCTGCTGACACTGTGCCATCTGCCCGGGACATAACAGGAAAAGGCCGGCAGCATGACGCTGCCAGCCGATGCCCGAAATCTGACCGCAACACCTGCGCGAGACCGGCCGCGCCGCCGCGCGCCAGCGGACGCACGGCGGCGAAACCCAGCATGTCCTCGCCGCGAACGATCAGTGTCTTTGCTCTCCGTCTGTCGCTTATTTGAGTTCCACAGAAGCACCCGCTTCTTCGAGCTGCTTCTTGATTTCTTCGGCCTCCTCCTTGGAGGCACCTTCTTTAACCGTGGAGGGCGCACCTTCAACCATTTCCTTGGCTTCTTTCAGACCCAGGCCGGTAATGGCGCGAACGGCCTTGATAACCGCCACCTTGTTGCTGCCGAAACTGCTCATCACCACGTCGAACTCGGTTTTTTCCTCGGCGGCGGGTGCATCAGCCCCCCCACCGGCCGCCGGAGCGGCCACCGCCATCGCCGCCGCCGCGGATACGCCAAATTTTTCTTCCATGGCGGAAATCAGATCGACGATTTCCAACACGGTCATATTGGAGATGGCGTCCAAAATCTCTTCTTTAGCCACAGCCATTACATTCACTCCCATAAATAATATTACTGTTCGATTGCCTCAAGCCGGCCACTGCGCCGCGCTTCAGGCCGCTTTTTTCTGGTCGCGGACCGCCGCCACCGTCCGCACGAACTTGTCGGTCGGCGCTTTGATGGTGCGGGCCAGCTTCTCGATGGGGGCTTTCATCACCGCCATCAGCCGGCTGATCGCCTCATCCCGCGTGGGCATCTCCGCCAGGGCCACCAAATCGCCAGGGGCCAACAGCTTCCCGTCCAGGGCCACGACTTTCGCAACGAGCTTGTCATGCTCCTTGGAAAAATCGCGCACCAGCCGGGCCGCCGCCGCGGGCTCCTCGGCCGAAAACGCCAACACCAGCGGCCCCACCAGGGCATCGCTCATGCAGGCATAGCCGGTGCCCTCCAGGGCCCGCCGGGCCAGGGTATTCTTGACCACCCGCAGGTAGACACCCGCATTGCGCGCCTCGGCGCGCAGCCGGGTCATCTCGCCCACAGTCAGCCCGCGATACTCCGCGGCGACCGCCGATTGGGCCGTTCCGGCCACTTCAGCGACTTCAGCGACGATGGCCTCTTTTTGCGCTCTCGTTAACAAGAGTCCACCTCCTAACTATCTAACCGGGCCACCCCGCCACCGGGGTCCACCCATTGGCACAGGACGCTCAGCGTCCCACCTCTACGGCAACCGTCGCCAGGAAAACCTGTCTCGGGCTTCACCGCCTGCGCAGGCCCCGCATCCGCCCACCAGACTCCTGGCTGCAAATCACGGATTTAAGCGCATCCACCTGCGGTCTTTGACGGCTGCCGCCCACAGAAGCCGGCAGCCCAAAGCCTTGAATCTCTACCCCACCGAATCAGGTCAGCGGCGAATGATCAACTTGAGCGCCCGGCCCCATGGTGGTGGATACCGTGACACGCTTTATGTATTGACCTTTGGAGGCACTGGGCTTGGCCTTGACCAGGCTCGCCAACAGCGCCGCGAGATTTTCCCGCAAGGCCGCCACATCGAAGCTCGCTTTGCCGATGGGGCAGTGAATGATGCCCGCCTTGTCGGTGCGGTAGCGGACCTGACCCGCCTTGGCGTTTTTCACCGCACCGGCCACGTCCGGCGTCACCGTGCCCACCTTGGGGTTGGGCATCAGCCCGCGGGGGCCGAGTATCTGTCCCAGCTGACCCACCACCCGCATGGCGTCGGGCGAGGCGATGACCACATCGAAATCCATCTGGCCGCCTTTGACGGCTTCTGCCAGATCCTCAAAGCCCACCACATCCGCACCGGCCTCTTTGGCCGCCTCGGCATTGGTGCCCTGGGCAAACACCGCCACCCGCACCGTCTTCCCGGTGCCGTTGGGCAGCACGGTGGAGCCGCGCACCACCTGATCCGACTTGCGGGGGTCAACACCAAGATTCACGGCCACATCGACGGATTCGTCAAATTTCGCTGTGGCACATTGTTTCAGCAGCGCCAAAGCCTCATCCACTTCAAAAACCTTGCCCGCGGGCAGCTTTTCCCGGATGGCACGCAAACGTTTTCCAGGTTTGGCCATCACACACCCTCCACCTTCAGACCCATGCTGCGGGCACTGCCGGCGATGGTGCGCACGGCGGCGTCCATATCCGCCGCAGTCAAATCCGGCATCTTCGCATTGGCAATGTCTTCCAGCTGTTCACGGGTCACCGTGCCCACTTTCACGCTGTGGGGCGTGCTGCTGCCTTTGTCCAGACCCGCGGCCTTTTTCAGCAATATCGAGGCCGGTGGGGTTTTGGTGACAAAAGTGAAGCTGCGGTCACTGTAAACGGTAATCACCACCGGCAGGGGCAGACCCGGCTCGGTGCTTTGCGTCTGGGCATTGAACGCCTTGCAAAACTCCATGATGTTCACACCGTGCTGCCCCAATGCCGGCCCCACAGGCGGGCTGGGATTGGCCTGCCCGGCCTTGACCTGCAGCTTGATATAAGCTTGAATTTTCTTTGCCATGACTCACTCCCGGCGGGTGCCAGCGCCTTACGGCTCCCCGCTGTTTTCGCTCTCAAGCCAAAAGCCCCAAGCACACAATCGCGGCGCTTGAGGCAGCGGGCTTGAACCTGTATCAGCCTTTTTCTACTTGGCCGAATTCCAGCTCGACAGGCGTGGAGCGGCCGAATATCAGCACCGCCACGCGCAAGCGGCTCTTTTCGTAGTCCACTTCCTCCACCACGCCGTTAAAGTCGGAAAACGGGCCTTCCGTAATCCGCACCACTTCCCCGACCTCGAACAATATCTTGGGCTTGGGCTTCTCCACGCCTTCGCGAACCCGGTCTAAAATGCGCTCGGCTTCCTTGTCGGAGATGGGGGCGGGACGATTGCTGGTCCCGCCGATAAAACCCATCACCTTGGGCACGTCTTTCACCAGGTGCCAGGTTTCATCGTCCATTTCCATCTGCACCAGCACATAGCCGGGGAAAAACTTGCGGTCGCTTTTGCGCTTCTGGCCACCGCGCATTTCGACCACCTCTTCGGTAGGCACCAACACTTCGCCAAAGCGTTTTTCCATACCGAAGCGCTTGATCCGTTCTTTCAAGGACCGCACCACCTGGTTTTCAAACCCGGAATAGGCGTGCACCACGTACCAACGCATGGTCATCAGCGTCTCAGCTCCCCTGCCCCGTCAGCAGCTTGACCGACCATACCAGGAAGGAATCCAGGCCCCACAGAAAAACAGCCACGATCACCACCACCACCATGATAATGCCGGTGGTCTGGTGGGTCTCCTTGGCGGTGGGCCACACGACCTTGCGCATTTCCACCTGGGCCTCGGCAAAGTAGCTCAGCACAGCGCGGCCTTTGGCCGTTTGCAGGGCAACACCTGCGGCCACCCCACCCACCAGCAGCAGGCCCAAAACCCGCCACAGGATGGAAGTCTCGGAAAAATAATAGAAAGCGGCGATGCCACCCGCCAGCAGCAGCGCCGCAACCAGCCATTTGATTTTGTCTGCCATGATATAAAGGCAACTTGTCCGTTAATGGCAGGCCAGGAGGGAATCGAACCCCCAACCTGCGGTTTTGGAGACCGCCGCTCTGCCAATTGAGCTACTGGCCTGAATTTTGGAGAAGCTACAAGCACCAACTCATCCGCCACCGACGCACAGGGCAGCGGTGGCGGCCGCTTGCGGTTTCTGACTTACTCTATGATTTTCGACACCACGCCCGCGCCCACGGTGCGGCCGCCTTCGCGGATGGCGAAACGCAGCCCTTCTTCCATGGCAATGGGGCCAATCAGCTTGACCTTGATGCTGACATTGTCGC
>DRLM01000097.1 GCA_011375345.1 Gammaproteobacteria bacterium | reverse complement strand
GAAAAACTAAATTTTTCAACAAGCTGCCAAGAATCTGAAGGGGCCCATGACAAGGAGATGGCACCATGAGCGGCACACAATACTACTCGGCCAGGGCGGGCAGGGGCGCGCAAGCCACCCGGAACCTTTCCGATAACATGCAAACCCTGGCGGCCGCCGCCCGCGCCTTTTTCGGCACGGCCACGGAGATTCAGTCCGCCGTCGTCAACGAGTTTCTCGGCACCTTCAACATCAAGCCCGGAAGGCGAGCCTTCAAAGGCAGTTGCGATTTTCCCGAACCCTGCCGTCCCGACACCCACGTGGGCCGGCTGGTGCGCAGCGCCTATCCTGGCGAGTGCGTGCGCATCCCCGTCAAATTCCGCAATGCCACCGGCAAGCCGCGTGAGTTCGACTTCCGGGCCGAACAGCCCCTGGTCAACAGCCGCGGCGAACAAGCACGGCCCCTTAAGCTGTCCCGGACTACGGTGCGCTTGCTGCCGGAGCAAAGCGGTATGACGGTATTGAGTGTTGATCTGGACGATGCGTTTCGCACCGGTTACGAATACGCCACGGACATCATCATCGTCAGCGAAGGCTGCGAGCCTCAGCGCCTGAAAATAGTGATCAACGTGCAGAGCGACGATGCCTGTCCCGTCATCAAGCTCGGTTGTCCCTGCGACCCGCCGCTGCGGCCCCTGCGCTGGTATCATCATTACTATTGCGACCAGCCCCGGGCGGAGCGCACGCCTCAAAAACCCGGCGGGGAACGCTTCGCCCGGCGTGAAGCGGCCTCCTCCACCGCCGGGAACAAGCCAAAAAAACGAAAGGCTGAGGAGTGATCAATCTTCAGGTGTTGACCCAGCTTTTGTCCGACCCGGAGTTGAAAGAGCTCGCTTCCCGCATCATTGCCAATAAAATCAAAACCGATATCAAATCAGTGCAGGCCAGCGCCGAGCTGTCACGCCGTCTGCTGGAGCAAGGCCGCGCACCCGGCGACGGCAACCTGTTGCGGGAGGTGGCCAAGGAATACCTGGAGTTCACCTCCACCCTGGTGGACATGAGTCTGGCCTTCAACGAGCGTCTGTTGCAACAGCTCAAACAGGCGAAAACCGCCCCCGCCGCGGAAGCCGGCCCGGAAGGCCTGACCATGAACGTGGCGGCACCGCTGCATTCCACCGTGCGTGCGCCTTTCCGTCTGGAAAACAACCGCGCAGCTCCTCTCACCGCCCGTTTTGAAGTCACACCGTTCGTGAGCGAAGACGGTGCCAGCCTGGTCTCCGCCCCCTGCGCCTTTGATCCGCCTGCGGTGGAGTTGCAGCCGGGGCAGAATCAAAAAGTGTGCTTGATCATTCCCGTCACCGATGGCTTTGATCCGGGGAAAACCTACTACGCCACCCTGTCCACCGTAGGTATGGACGGCATGCAGATACTGGTAAAGCTGACGGTGGAAGCGCCGCAAGAAACCAAGCCCGCCTCCACAAAGAAGACCAGGGCGGCAAAAAAAGCCACAGCAAAGGCGAAAGCCAAGGCCAGGGCACGCGCCAAAAAGGCCGGCGCCGGAAGAGCGCAGCGTCGGTAGTGCCCGGGTGACTGGTTTCAGCACGCCGGGCACAAGAACGCAGAGGCCAAAACATTGAAATGCAGGCCACCTCGGCACAGCGGCGGCTTTCTACCCTTGGTTGGGGGGCAGTGCCAGCAATGATCAACACAACCGCTTGCCTCTGAGCGTGTACCCCGTGCCCTTCGTGGCAAAATGATGTGGATAAACCATGCCCCAACAACAAGCGATCCCGACTTTGAAATTCAACGAACGCACGGTGGCGGTCAACGAGACCCTGGCCGCCTTGCCCGATGCCGATCCCGTGCTCAGGCTCATCAAATGGCTCAGCACCGGTAACGCGTCCCGCGCCCCGGTGCGGGGCACGGTGCAGGCTTTGATCGAGGAAGGGCGGGCGTTTGCCGACACGCCCAGCGGCCGGCGCTGGCTCAGCCTGTTGGCGGACTCGCCCCTGGTGAAAAACGGCTGGGTGTTGTGGAATTATCTCAATCTGGATTTATTTCTCAAAGATGTGGACCAAAGCGCTGATTCGCCCGCTGATCTGGTGGAAAACATCATCAGGCGCATGAACGAGGACGACGTGGAGGCATATCTGAATACCTTGAACGCGGCGGTAATGGCTTATGCCGCCCTGGGCGGTGCAGGAACGGGGGATGCGGCCAATGAAACAAACGCCTGAGGTGCCGCCGGCTTTTGTGGAAGACGATCTTTTCGACGACCGCAATCAGTTTCTCCATTTCATGCTCGGCGTGATCGCCGTGGCCGAACGGGTGTTGACCACCCTGCCGGATGCCGATGAAAACATTGTTTCGCCCACGTCCGGTCCGGCCAAAGCGGCCCACGACAAAACGCCGATGCTGCGCTGAGCGATGTTAAGCCACGTCGCGCTTGATCTCATCGACCGGCCGCACCTGCCGGAACGCCATCAGCCCGATCTTGCCCTGTACAAAGAGTGGTATCACTTTAACGTGGTGGACGAAACCCAGGGTGTGGACCTGATCGTCAACCTCAGCCTGGACGGTGATATTTATCGCCCCGGCCACGGTGAAGCCAAGCTCATCGTATTGACCTGCCTGCATGACGACGACTGGCGCGGGGGCGTGGATGTCTTTGACGCGGCCGCCTTGAACATCAGGCCCAATACGGTGGATATTACCTTGGGTGAACAATGTGTTCGTTTCAACGATGGCCGTT
>DRLM01000096.1 GCA_011375345.1 Gammaproteobacteria bacterium | reverse complement strand
AATAAGAAAAAGTGTCAGTCATTTATGTAAGTCTCAATAATATCCTGCTTCAGGAGAAAAAGGTAAAAAGGGTAAAAAGGGGTCAGACCCCTTTAAAAGGGTAAAAAGGGGTCAGACCCCTTTAATTACGGCATTTGATGAGCCATCGGGTGGTGCTGTCGGTTGAAGATCTGGGTGGGCTGCGGGGCGCTGCAATGCGCCCCGCAACGCTGACTACCCGCTGTTATGCGGCGGTATCGAAGTCACTTTGCACCACTGCGCTTTAGAATTCCCATGTCATAAGAAATCCGCTGTTCCGGTGTGAGGATATCCCGCATTTCCAATATGTGATCATAGCGGTGGCGCATGATTTTGGCGTTGATGGTCATCAGTGTATCGATCTTGGCGTAAATGGCGTTTTTGTCCGCATTGTCCATGGCGGTGAGGACGTTGAGTTCTTTTTGCAGCAGTTCTTTTTGGGCTTTGAGTACGGCCATGTCGCGGGCCAGGACCAAGTGCATTTTATCGACGGCGAGCTTTTGTTCGTCGCTCAAGGTCTTGGACCAATGAGGGGTGAACAGGTGGGATTTCTTTTTGCCGTGGCTGACACTGTGATGGGGGGCGGGGTGGGCTTTGCCCATTCCCATCATGCCTTTGTCCATATTGCCGCGATGGGGTTTGGTGTCTTGCCCGGCATAGGCGGGGGCGCTGAGTGCCAGGGCGCAAAGCAGTGTGAAGGGAATGGCGTAGGCTTTTCGGGTCATGTCCGGCTCCTTTTGGTTGACGCTGTGGTGAGAAAGTCAATTCGTCAGATTGCGGGGAGCTGCTTTGGTTCAAGGCGTGTTGATTGATGATTTGGTCATTTTTCCTTGTCCCCTTTTTCAAAGGGGGGATGGAGCGCTTCCCGCGGCAGTTTGGCTGCGATGGTGTCCATCAATTGTCCGGCGATGTCCAGGCCGTACAGCGCATCCAGTTCGCGGATGCAGGTGGGGCTGGTGACGTTGATTTCGGTGAGGTGGTCGCCGATGATGTCCAGCCCGACGAACAGCAGGCCTTTGTCGCGCAAGGCGGGGCCGACCTCGGCAGTGATCCAGCGGTCCCGTTCGCTCAAAGGGACGCCTTTGGCGGTACCGCCCGCGGCCAGGTTGCCGCGGGTCTCCCCAGGCGCGGGGATGCGGGCCAGGGCGTGGGGGACGGGTTCACCGTCGATCATGAGAATGCGTTTGTCGCCGGCCCGGATTTCGGGCAGGTAGCGCTGTGCCATGATGTAGCGGTTGCCACCGTGGGTGAGCATTTCCATTACCACGTTGATGTTGTGGTCGCTGTTATGCAGGCGGAAAATGGACTGGCCGCCCATGCCTTCCAGGGGTTTCAGGATGATGTCGTTGTGTTCCCGCAAAAACTCGCGCAGGGTCTCCAGACTGCGGCTGACCACCGTGGGCGGGGTGCACTGGGGAAACCAGGCGGCGTAGAGTTTTTCGTTGCAGTCGCGCAGGCTTTGGGGTTTGTTGACCACCAGCACGCCGGCGGCCTCCGCCAGTTCCAGTATCTGCGTGGTGTAGACGTATTCCATGTCGAAGGGGGGGTCCTTGCGCATGAGGATGACGTCCAGTTCGGAAAGTGGCCGGGTGAGGTGGGCGTGGAATTCGTACCAGTTGTCAGGATCGTCGTGCACGGTGAGGCTGCGCATCCAGGCGTGGGGTGTTCCATTGCGTAACATCAGGTCACCTTGTTCCATGTACCACACTTCCCAGCCGCGTTTTTGTGCGGCCAGGAGCATGGCGAGGGTGCTGTCTTTCGCGGGTTTGATGGCACCGATGGGGTCCATGATGACGCCTAGGCGTGGGGGCATTGGGGGGTCCTGTTTATTGACGATGTTTTCCAAGGTGGCGCTGAAGAAGTGATTTTGTTCCCTTTCCTTGAGCAGGATGTTGAAAAAAGTGTTCCCGGCCTTTTGCAAGGCCGGCAGCTGCAAACTGCGGTTTGCGGCTGTCTTACACGTTCAATGACTGATTGTCATTGAACATGACGGTGCATCCTTACACCGCACACAGTTTGTCAAAAAACAGAGTTTTTCAACAAGCTGTCAGGCCCCTTCCCTAAGTGCGAGGGGGGCTTGCTTGGGCGTGGTTCGCTTGGGTGGGCGCAGCGCATCCCACGTCAAACCAATTCTGCCATTTCTCTTGCTGCTGCCAACAAAGCCAGGCGCGCAATAACACCATAGGCATAAAACCGGTTCGGCTGTGCATCCGGCGCCCGTTTGGGGTCGGGATTGTTGCAGGGCACGGCGAAGGCCAGGGGTTCGAATTTCATGCCGGGGGCGTTGAGGTTTTCGTTGGGGCCGCGGTTGGTGTGGATGCGGTAGAAACCGCCGACCACGAAGTGGTCCATCAGGTATACCACGGGTTCGGCCACGGCTTGTTTGTCGCCCCAGGTCTCAAATGTGTACACGCCTTCTTGCATGATGACTTTGCTTACCGCCTGGCCGCCTTTGCTGGCCGCCATGCGGGTGCGTTGTTTGCGGTTGAGTTCGCGCACCTCCTGTTCGGAGTGTACCGTCATCACGCCCATGCCATAGGTGCCCGCATCGGCCTTGACGATGACGAAGGGTGTTTTGTCAATCCTGTATTCGTCGTATTTGCGCTGGATGGCGCCCAGCAGGTTTTTGACATTGGTGACCAGGCATTCCTCGCCTTCACGTTTGGCGAAGTTGATTTCGCCGCATTGCAAAAAGAGGGGGTCGATCAGCCAGGGGTCGATGCCCACCAGTTCGGCCAGTTCCCGCGCCACGGTGCGGTAGTGGCTGAAGTGTTGTGATTTCAGACGCTGTGACCAGCCCAGGGCGATCGGTGGCAGCACGGTTTGATCGAGGTTTTGCAACAGCGGCGGGCAGCCGCCGGAGAGATCGTGATTGAGCAGCACGGCGCAGGGGCTGAAGTCTTCCAGTCCCAGACGGTTGCCGCGTCGCACCAGTGGTTCCAGGCGCAGGCTGCGGCCGGAGCGGAGTTCGATGTCGGCGGGGCCGGCGAGGTCTTCAATGAGTGATCCGATGCGGGTGTCGAAACCGGCCTTGCGCAGAATGTCTTGCAGGGTGGCCAGGCTTTCCAGGTAAAACAGGTTGCGGGTGTGGCTTTCCGGCACGATCAGGATTTTGGCCGCCACGGGACAATGCCGCTCCACCGCGGTTTGGGCTGCCTGGATGCACAGGGGCAGGAAATCCGGATTCAGGTTGTTGAAACCGGCGGGGAACAGATTGGTGTCCACTGGCGCCAGTTTGAAGCCGGCGTTGCGCAAATCCACGGAGCTGTAAAAAGGCGCGGGGGTTTCCAGCCAGTGGCGGCGAAACCAGTTTTCTATGGCCGCCTGGCGGTTCAGCAGATGCCGTTCGATGTGCATCAGGGGGCCGCTTTGGGCCGTGGTCAGATGGGGAACGGCGTGTAGGTGTTCCACAGACATGGTTCGCATGCTCCTCGGCGCCCGCTGGCGCGATCTTGTGACTGAACAACGGTTCAGCTTCCCAGTCCCCTTGTTTTGTTAAAAGAGAGTTGGAAACGCGCTGTGCCGTGCGTGAATAATAGCAAGTTTTGCCTGCCGGACCGCCATCGCCTGGTGCAATGGCGCAGCGGTCTGGTGCGCGGGCGGCTGTTGACCGCTGCGCTCAGGCGAAATCACCCCAGCGTGCGAGCAGGGCCGCCAGGGCTGCGACGGCGGCGGTTTCTGTGCGCAGAATGCGCGGGCCCAGGCGCAGCCCGGTGAAACCGGCTTCCCGCGCCGCAGCGATTTCCTCACCGCTGAGTCCACCCTCGGGGCCGACAAGCAGGGTGACCGGCCCGCCGCCGTTTTCCAGTTGCGACAGGCCTTTGGTCGCTTGCGGGTCCAAAACCCAACGCCGCCCCGTTGGCGGCGCCCGCAGCAGTTCGGCTAGCGTCAGCGGCAAATCCACATCCGGCACGCGGTTGCGGCCGCACTGTTCGCAGGCGCTGACAGCCACTTGTTGCCAATGAGCCAGCCGCTTGCCCAGGCGCTCGCCGCTGAGTTGCACGGTGCTGCGGGCGGTGAACACCGGGGTGATGCGGTCGACCCCCAGCTCCACCGCTTTTTGTACGGTATAGTCCATGCGTTCACCGCGGGAGATGCCCTGAACGAGCCGGAGGGGCAGGGGGGCTTCGCGTTCGATGGGGTGGAAGGGGCCGATGTCGGCCTCGGCGCGTTTTCTGCCCACCTTGCAGAGCACGGCGTCGAACTCGCCGCCCCGGCCGTTGAACAGGACAATGGGGGTACCGGCCCCGAGGCGCAGCACCCGGGTCAAATGACGCGACGCGGCCGCGCTCAGCGCCACCCGTGCCCCGGTGGCCAGATCGCCATGGTGATGGATGCGGGGAACACGCATGCTCAGTTGCGGGTTGCTTTTAGAATGCCCTGCCAGGCCACGTCGGCCATGAGCTGAATCTCGTCCGGCGTGATGACGTATGGCGGCATGAAATACACCACGTTTCCCAGCGGGCGCAGCAACACGCCGCGCTCGAGGCCGTGTTCATACACCCGCAAACCGCGGCGTTCTTTCCAGGGGTAGGGGGTGCGGTCGGCTTTGTTTTTCACCAGTTCCACCGCCAGGACCATGCCGGTCTGCCGTACCTCGGCCACGTGGGGATGCTCAAGGAAATGGACCGTGGCCCGGGCCATGGCTTCACTGAGCAATTTGTTGCGCTCCAGCGGGTGCTCTTGGGCGAAGATATCCAGGGTCGCCAGCGCGGCGCGACAGGCCAGCGCGTTGCCGGTGTAGCTGTGGGAGTGCAAAAAGGCGCTGAGTTTTTCGTAGTCGTCGTAAAAGGCCTGGTAAATATCGTCTGTGGTGAGTACCACCGATAGCGGCAAGTAGCCTGCCGTGAGGCCTTTTGAAAGGCACATGAAGTCCGGCGTGACAGCACCTTGTTCACAGGCGAACAAGGTGCCGGTGCGGCCGAAGCCCACGGCGATTTCGTCGGCGATCAGATGCACGCCATGGCGGTCGCAGGCCTGGCGTAGCAAAGACAGGTATACCGGGTGGTACATGCGCATCCCGCCGGCGCATTGCACCAGGGGTTCGATGATGACGGCGCAGACTTCGTCGGCATGTTGTTCCAGTGCCGCTTCCATGTGGGCAAACATGGCGCGGCTGTGCGCTTCCCAGCTCACTCCCGGTTCCCGGTGGTAGCAATCGGGAGAGGGCACGGTGAGGGTTTTCATCAGCAGTGGTTGATAGGTTTGTTTGTACAGGCTGACATCGCCCACGGCCAGAGCGCCCAGGGTTTCGCCGTGGTAGCTGTTACTTAAGGTGATGAACTTGGTCTTTTCGCGCGCGCCTTTGTTGCGCCAGTAGTGGAAACTCATTTTCAGGGCCACTTCCACTGCCGCCGAGCCATTGTCGGCGTAAAAGCAGTGTGTCAGGCCTGGTGGCGTAATGGCCGTGAGGCGCTCTGACAGCTCGATCACCGGTTCGTGGGTGAAGCCTGCCAGCAGCACGTGTTCCAGCGTTTCCAACTGCGTTTTCAAAGCAGCGTTGATGCGGGGGTTGGCGTGACCAAACAGATTGACCCACCAGGAGCTGATGGCGTCCAGATAGCGCTTGCCGTCGAAGTCTTCCAGCCACACGCCCTGACCGCGGCGGATGGGGATGAGGGGCAGGCGCTCGTGGTCTTTCATCTGGGTGCAGGGGTGCCAGACGACGGCGAGATCGCGTTGGGTGATTTGGGTGTTGGCGCCCATTGGAACTTGAACCCCCTGATCCCCCTCAGGGGGACTTGAATAAGGTGAAGCAACACATGGATACGGTGGGCACGGAGAGTGTGTTTGGGGAACGTTAAGGAAAAACAGAAGGCAGCAGGTCTGTGCCTTGGCTTCAGTCCGTTCTGACAAAATATACCCGAGTATACCCGGTGTTCTCCGTCTCCCCCGTGGTGGAAAAAATCACTTCGTCGGGCTGGATTTTAAACCCAGGCGTTCCCAAATGGCCATGGTGGGCCCGGCCTGGTTCATGGTGTAGAAATGCAAACCCGGCGCGCCGCCTTCCAGCAAGTCGGCGCAGAGCTTGGTGGTCACATCCAGTCCGAAGGCGCGCAGGGATTGGATGTCGTCACCGTAGTCCTGCAAACGCCAGCGCAGCCAGCGGGGGATTTCCGCGCCGCAGGCATCGGAGAAGCGCGCCAGCTGTTGGTAGTTGGTGATGGGCATGATGCCCGGGGTGACAGGCAGTTCCAGACCCATTTTTTCGCAGCTTTCCACAAAGCGGAAGTAGGCGTCAGGATTGTAGAAGTACTGGGTGATGGCCGCGTCCGCGCCGGCGTCCACTTTGCGTTTGAAGTTTTTCAAATCCGCTTCGGCGCTGGGGGCCTGGGGGTGAAACTCAGGGTAGGCGGCCACTTCGACAAAGAAATGATCGCCGCTTTCCTCGCGGATGAACGACACCAGTTCATTGGCGTAACGCAGTTCGCCCACTTGATGGCTGCCTGAAGGCAGGTCGCCGCGCAAGGCGATGATATGGCGGATGTTTTGCGACTTGTAGTGATTCAATATCTCGCGAAGGGTCTGCCGGGTGGCGCCCACGCAAGACAAGTGGGGCGCGACCGGCAGGCCGCCCTCCTTGATATCCGAGACGGCTTGAAAAGTGCGTTCCCGGGTGGAGCCGCCGGCGCCGTAGGTGACGGACACGTAGCAGGGCTTGAGGGTGCCCAGTTGTTGGTAGGTCTGGCGCAGTTTCTCCCGGCCTGTCTCGGTTTTGGGCGGGAAAAACTCGAAGCTGTAGGATTTGGGATAGGGCGCTTGGGATTTCATGCTGTGCCACCGCTGTGGAGGGGGCGACGGGGCCGTGACTCGCGCCGCGGTCCCGTCGCTTTTAGTTCCCTCTCCCGGGGGAGAGGGAACAGTCGCGTGGGCAGTTTGCCGGCCTGCCGCGATCAATAGCGATAGTGGTCAGGTTTGTACGGCCCTTCCACCGGCACGCCGATGTAGTCCGCTTGTTCCTTGCTCAGCTCGGTCAGGCGGGCGCCAATCTTGGCCAGGTGCAGGCGGGCCACTTCTTCGTCCAGTTTCTTCGGCAGCACATACACTTCGTTTTGGTACCGCTCCGGGTTTTGCCACAGCTCCATCTGCGCCAGCACCTGGTTGGTGAAGGAGTTGGACATGACGAAGCTGGGGTGACCGGTGGCGCAGCCCAGATTCACCAGCCGGCCTTCGGCCAGCAGGATGATGCGCTTGCCGTCGGGGAAGATGATGTGGTCCACCTGGGGCTTGATGTTTTCCCACTCGTATTTTTCCACGCTGGCCACGTCGATCTCGTTATCGAAATGGCCAATGTTGCAGACGATGGCCTGGTCTTTCATGGCGGCCATGTGGTCGTGGGTGATGACGTGATAGTTGCCGGTGGCGGTGACAAAGATGTCCGCCAGCGCGGCCGCCTCGTTCATGTCCACCACGCGGTAGCCCTCCATGGCCGCCTGCAGGGCGCAGATGGGATCCACTTCCGTCACCCACACCGTGGCACCCAGGCCGCGCAGGGATTGGGCGCAGCCCTTGCCCACGTCGCCATAGCCCAGCACCACGGCGATTTTGCCGGCCACCATCACATCGGTGGCGCGTTTGATGCCGTCCACCAGGGATTCGCGGCAGCCGTACAAATTGTCGAACTTGGATTTGGTCACCGAGTCGTTGACGTTGATGGCGGGGAAGGGCAGCTCGCCCTTGGCCTGCATCTGATACAGGCGATGCACGCCGGTGGTGGTTTCCTCGGTTACGCCGCGGATGTTCTTTTTGACGTTGGAATACCAGCCCGGCTGTTCCTGCAGGCGTTGTTTGATGGCGGCGAACAGCACCTGCTCTTCTTCGCTGGTGGGCTGGTCCAGCACGCTGGGATCCTGCTCCGCCCTGGCACCGAGAATGACCAGCAGCGTGGCGTCGCCGCCATCGTCCAGAATCATATTGGGGGTGCCGCCGTCGGCCCATTCCATGATTTTGTGGGTGTACTGCCAGTACTCTTCCAGGCTTTCGCCCTTGTAGGCGTATACCGGCACGCCGGTGGCGGCGATGGCGGCGGCGGCGTGGTCCTGGGTGGAGAAGATGTTGCACGAGGCCCAGCGCACCTCGGCGCCCAGTTCCCGCAGGCTTTCGATGAGTACGGCGGTCTGGATGGTCATGTGCAAACTGCCGGCGATGCGGGCGCCCTTGAGCGGTTTCTCATCGCGGGATTTGGCGCGCACGGCCATCAGGCCGGGCATTTCCGTTTCCGCGATCCTGATTTCCTTGCGGCCCCAGTCGGCCAGGCCCATGTCGGCGATGTTGTAGTCTCGGGTGGATTCGGGAATTGCGTTCATATTGATGACTCCGCTATCAATACTGAGCGCCGTTGAACCATGTGGCCACCGGAACCTTGAGCCTGACGGGCCTTCCTTCCCGCTGCAGCGCTCCTCAAGGGCGATGGCGATAGCCAGAATTCTATTTCATGTGCGTTGCCGCATCGTGTCGGACGGCCGGTAATTATAGACCTTTAGGGCGTACTAATAACCCCGCAATTAAAATTGTCGGGTTAATGTCGCGGGTGACGATCAAACAGGTCAGGACGACCTGTTTGATTGCCAAGTTAATAACCACGAGGGCGCGAAGACTATATCGGCCGGAGCAGCATCTCTTTACGCCCCCTTTTTCAAAGCGGGGAACTTATATGCCACTTCCCCCTCAACACGCCGCGTTTTCCGGGCCCCCGCGGCCAAAGAATTACAATCCCGCCGCGTCTCGCAGCACGTCCGCCTTGTCGGTGTTTTCCCAGGGGAAGTCGCCGTCTTCGCGGCCGAAGTGGCCGTAGGCGGCAGTGGGGGTGTAGATGGGCCGGCGCAGGTCCAGCATGGCGATCAGGCCGCGTGGGCGCAGGTCGAAATGCTCGCGGATGAGCTCGATGATGCGGGCATCGGAGATGCGGCCGGTGCCGAAGGTGTCCACCATGACGGAGGTGGG
Organism: Gammaproteobacteria bacterium; assembly: GCA_011375345.1. Lineage (NCBI taxonomy): Bacteria > Pseudomonadati > Pseudomonadota > Gammaproteobacteria > Gammaproteobacteria bacterium. The sequence goes on along the minus strand of DRLM01000096.1, from coordinate 15,949 downwards.
TTCGGCCACACCGATAGCGTAGGACACCTGGATTTCCAGGCGGTCAGCAATGCCGGCGGCCACCAGGTTCTTGGCCACGTAGCGGCCGGCATAGGCGGCGGAGCGGTCCACTTTGGTGGGGTCCTTGCCGGAAAAGCAGCCGCCGCCGTGGCGGGCCATGCCGCCGTAGGTGTCGACGATGATTTTGCGCCCGGTCAGGCCGCAATCCCCCACTGGCCCGCCGATGACGAAACGGCCCGTGGGGTTGACAAAGAACTTGGTGTTGGCGCTGATCCATTCCGCCGGCAGTACCGGGCGGATGATTTCCTCGATCACCGCCTCGGTCAGGTCCCGGTGGCTGATGTCCGGGCTGTGCTGGGTGGACAGCACCACCGCGTCCACGGCCACGGGCTGGTCGTCCTCGTAGCGGATGGTGACCTGGCTTTTGGCATCCGGGCGCAGCCAGGGCATGACGCCGTTGCGGCGCAGTTCCGACTGGCGCTTCACCAGGCGGTGGGCATAGGTGATGGCGGCGGGCATGAGCACGTCGGTTTCATTGCTGGCGTAGCCAAACATCATGCCCTGGTCGCCGGCGCCCTGCTCGTGTTCCTCGCTTTCGTCCACCCCGGCGGCGATGTCGCCCGATTGCTTGCCGATGGCGGTGAGCACGGCGCAGGAATCGCCGTCAAAGCCCATGTCCGAACTGGTGTAGCCGATGTCGTTGACGGTTTTGCGGACGATGTCCTCGGCGTCCACCCAGGCCTCGGTGGTGATTTCACCGGCGATGAGCACCATGCCGGTTTTGACCACGGTTTCGCAGGCCACCCGGGCCATGGGGTCCTGGCTCAGAATGGCATCGAGAATGGCATCAGAGAGTTGGTCGGCGACTTTGTCGGGATGACCCTCCGACACGGATTCGGAGGTGAATAAACGTGAATTCGGCATTGGATGTGGATCCTCGTTGAAATATTCCTTATTCGTCCGCGGCCGGCGTCTGGGCCGGGCCCCTGTGGGGCGCAGGTTTTTTGAGCGGGGGTATGATACTGTGCCCGGCCCGCGCTGTCATGGCGGGCACGTCGGTGGGGGGTCACACGGCCGCGGCGGAGGCGCTTTGGCCGTCTTCGGTGCCGCCGTTGCTGTCGTTGGCAGCCAGGGGGGTGTGCAGTTGCTGGTCGATGCGGGCCAGGTTTTTGGCTTCCCGGTCCAGCAGCGCCACCCGTTTTTCCAGCTCCCGCAGCTTTGCGTCCAGCGAGTCGCGGGATTCATTGATCTTGCACAGCGTTTCAAGGTGCTGGTCCAGCAGCTGTTTGTTTTCACTTACCTGCCGCACCAGGGGCACCATGATGGCCTTGAGCCAGCCGTCAGCCTCCTTGTTGGCCTTCATGAACAGGTGACGTACGTGGCTGACCAGGGAGATGAAAAATTTCTTCACCACAAAATGCTGTTCTGTCATGGTGGTCAGCGGGCTGTTGCGGAAAGCTTCCGCCTCTTCATACAAACGCTCCAGTTCCATGCGGAACTGTTTGGTGGAAAAAGGTTTGAATTTGGCCATGGACAAGCCGTGTTCTTCGTGGAATTTCCGGTAAATGGCCTGCGCCACGTTTTGTGTCTGTTCCGCCTGGGTGGCGACGGTTTGCATGGCATCGCGGGCGCCGTCGAAAAAGGTTTTCATGCCTTTTTTCATGCCGGCGGTGGTCCAGCTGCCTTCCATTTCTTTGCGGGTCCGCGCCACCAACTGGTCCACGGCCTTGATACTCAAGGCCTCGATCATGGCCTTGGAGTGCTGCGCCATGATGCGGCGGCTGGCCTGGAAGCTTTCCATGTTTTTGTTGAAGGCGGCCTGGCGTTCGCGGGTCTTGCGCATCATGGTGGTGACGACGTCGGAATTGCGGCCCGTCAGTGAACGTAGTTCATCCAGTTGTTCCCGGGCGCTGGCCAGGCGTTGTTCCACCATTTTGCGCGAGCTGTCCAGGAGCTGCTCGATGCCGCCCACCAGGGTTTCGCGGACGATTTCCATTTTGGCGGGCAGCACTTCGTCGGCGAGGTAGTTTTCCAGTTCTAACAGACGGCTGCGGCCCAAAAGATCCTGGTCCCGGCGGATCTTGGCCACCAGGGCCTTTTGCGCCGACAGGGGAAAAACGCTGGTGGTGTCGATATTGAGCAGACGGGCGGTTTCTTCGCACTGGGTTTGTACCGAGGTTTCGACTTCCTGGGCGTTTTTCATTTCGTCCCACAGGGTGTCAATTTTGTTCAGCGCGGCGACCAGTCCTTTGGTGTGGCCGTTCAAACGGTAGGATTTGATGTGGTATTGCCACATGTCCAGATCGCTGCGGGTCACACCGGTGTCGGCGGCGAGAATGAACAATACCGCGTGGGCGTTGGGGAGCATGCTCAGGGTCAGTTCCGGCTCCGTGCCCAGGGCGTTCAGGCCCGGCGTGTCCAGGATGGACAAGCCCTGTTTGAGCAGGGGATGGGGGAAGCTGATCAGGGCATGGCGCCACATGGGGATGTCCACGTGGCTGGGCGGTTTCGCGCCTTCCTCGACGCGGCCGTGGAGTTCTTCGCTGTACAGGCCCAGGCGCTTGGCTTCGTCCAGGGCCACCCGTTTGACTTTGACCACTTCTCTCAGAGCTTCGGCCATCTGGTCCGGGGCGCTGGTGTCCAACGGCACGTCGGTCCAGCGGTTGGTGTCGGCTTTGAGTTCCGCCAGACTCAGCTCTTCCAGGCGGGTTTCAATGGGCAGCAGGCGGATGTAGGCCTGGTCGGCGGCCTGATCGTAGAACAGCTCGGTGGGACACATGGTTGTGCGCCCGGCCTCCGACGGCAGCAGCCGGCGTTGATAGTCGGCGAAGAAAATCGCGTTGATGAGTTCGGTTTTGCCGCGGGAAAACTCGGCCACGAAGGCCACGGTGAGCCGGTCGCTGCGCAGACCCGCCAGGGCATCGTGAATGCGCAGTTCCACTTCCGGCGTGCCCATGCGGTGGTCGCTCAGCCATTGCTGGTAGCTTTCGATGGCGTGCGAAATTTCCGCCTTCCATCGATCATAGGCGCGCATTTGCTCCCTGAAATGGTCCTGTTCTTTCGCCGTGTTATCCACCGGTGCATGCATACCTTTGTCTCTCCCAGACCTTCTGGTGGGCAGTGGAACCCATGGGGATTATCGGTCGCGCCCCTATGGGCTTTAGGTGCAGCGTGGCAGGGGTGGGTGGCACGGGGCCGTCACGGGGGTGAAATGAAGGGGGGGAGTTTGCGCGGCGCGGCAATGCTCACTTGCTTGGCGCGCCCCGCTGTGCCTTTGAGGAGGCTGACCTTGGATTTCGCCACACCGAAGGTCCCGGCCAAAAAACGCAGCAGGGCCGCGTTGGCCGCCCCGTCCACCGGCGGCGCCGTCAGGCGCAGGCGCAGGCGTGTTCCGTGAACGCCGGCAAACTCGTTGCGGCTGGCCCGGGGCTGGACCTGCAGATTGAGGATGAGGGTGTCGCCCTGCCAGCGGTAGGGCGCGTCGGCCATGTGCTCAGCCCGTGACGCGTCCCAGATCGGCAATGGGCGCCACCACCAGTATCTTTGCCAGTTGTAACACCAGCAGTGTGAGCACCGGGGAGAGGTCGACGCCCGAGATGGGGGGGATGACGCGCCGGGCCGGGGCCAGTACCGGTTCTGTCAGCGTGTGAAGCAGAGTGGTCACGGGATTGTAGGTCTGCGGGGCCACCCAGCTCAGGATGACGCGCAGCAACACGCCGAACAGAAATACGTTGAAAAACAGGTTGAGCAGGTCCGCCAGGGAGGTGAAGAACAGCGCGCCGGCGCTGCCGCGCACACCCATGGCCAGGGTGACCAGGTAGACCTCGATCAGTTGCAGCGTCAGCATCAGTACCACCGAGGCCAGGTCGATGCCGCCCCAGCCGGGAATAATGCGCCGCAGTGGTTTCAGGGGCGGGTTGGTGATCTTGACCAGGAACTGGGATACCGGGTTGTAGAAGTCCGCCCGCAGCCATTGAAACAGGAAGCGGAGCATGACGGCCAGAATGTACAGACCGAAGAACGTGTGAATGAGCAAGACCGCCGAGTGGGCGAAATACGTGTTGTCCATCAATTTTCTCCAAACAGGGTCGCCAGTTCTTTGGAGCGTTGTTCCGCCGCCGCCAGGGCGCGCTCGAACAATGCTTCCAGTTTGCTGTCTTGCAGGACCTGAATCGCCCGCTCCGTGGTGCCTCCCGGGGAGGTGACCCGGCGGCGCAGGGCACCCAGTTCTTCCGGGCTCTCCAGCGCCATTTTCGCGGCGCCGTAAGCGGTTTGCAGGGTGAGCAGGTGTGCGCTTGCCGGGGGCAGCCCGTGCCTGACGGCGGCCTGCTCCAGCGCCTCCATGACCAGGAAGAAATAGGCCGGACCGCTACCCGACAGGGCGGTGACGGTGTCCATCTGTGCCTCGTCGTCCACCCACAGGGTCACGCCCGCCGCCCGCAGTATGGATTCGGCCAGATCCCGCTGCTCCGCATCAACATAGGCATTGGCGTACAGGGCGCTGGCGCCGCTGCCCACCAGGGCGGGGGTGTTGGGCATGGTGCGGACGATGGCGATGCCCTCGCCCAGCCAGCGGCGCAGGTCGCTCTCGCGGATACCGGCGGCGATGCTGATGACCAGCGGCTTGCGGGCGGCAACGGCGGCAGCCAGGTCTTGTGCCACTGTCTTCAGAACCTGGGGTTTCACCGCCAGCACCACCACATCGGCGTGTTCGACCGGCGTTTTGTTGTCTGCGCTGGTGTGGACGGTGTAGTGGCGGGCGTAGCGGTCCAGCTTGGCGGGGTCCGGGTCGGAGACCCACAGCCGCTCTGCCCGGCAGCCGTCTTTGATCAGGCCACCGATGAGGCTGCGCGCCATGTTGCCGCCGCCGACAAACGCAATAGTGCGCTCGCGCATGAGTGAAGTGCTTTCCTGTGAGCAGAATGCGCGGAAGATTAACATATTCGCGGGCGAAGTTCCCTGTGGCCACGTGCCCCATGAGCCGGCGAAATCGGGTAAGCTTGGGGCCTGCATTGCTTTGTGTGAACCATGATGAGGAACGTAACGCCATGACCGCCGATGACAGATCAGCCGATATGAGCATGAATGCCACCGATCTGTACCGGGAGGAGCTTTACACCGACCGCAAGGTGGGCTCTATCCGCTGTCTGCACCCGGTGCGCCGGGATGGCAGCGACGATGCCGGCCGTCAGGCCGTGTTTGTCGGGCAGGCGCAGATTCTGACCCCCATGGGGGCCTTGCCCCTGTCGTTCGAAATCCCGGCAGCGTCCCTGGAAGAGGCCGTGGCGGCGTACGGCGAGGCGGCCAAGGTCGCGGTGGACAAGGCAGTGGAAGAACTCAAGGAGTTGCGCCGCGAGGCGTCCTCTTCCATTGTTTTGCCCGACGCGGGGGGCGGTGTGGGGGCCCTGGGGGGCGCCGGTGGCGTGCCGGGCGGCGGCAAACTGCCTTTCGGCTGAGAGCGCCGCCGCGTCAGCGCAGCTTGAGCAGGCGTTGCTTTTCCCGCTGCCACTCGCGTTCTTTTTCGGCGGCCCTTTTATCGTGGAGTTTTTTGCCTTTCGCCAAGCCGATTTCCAGCTTCGCCCGGCCTTTTTTCCAATAGAGGGCCAGGGCGACCAGGGTGTAGCCTTTGCGTTCCACGGCGCCGGTCAGCTTGTCCAGCTCCTGACGGTGCAGCAGTAGCTTGCGGGTGCGGCGGGCGTCGGGGTGGATGTGGGTGGAGGCGGTGGGCAGCGGGGTGATGAGACAGCCCAGCAGCCAGGCTTCGCCGTTTTTGACGATGACGTAGCTTTCCGCCAGATTGACCCGCCCCGCGCGCAGGCTTTTGACTTCCCAGCCTTCCAGCACCAGTCCGGCATCGAAGCGGTCCTCGATGGAATAGTCGTGGCGCGCTTTTTTGTTGAGGGCGATGGTGCTGCCGGGTGCTGCGGTTTTCTTTTTCGGGCGTCGGGCCATGGGGGGGCGATTATACCCAAATTCCCGAAAAAGGTTTCCTGACCGCGAAGGACGCTGAGAACCCGACGTTTTTTAGCCGCCTGGGGCACGGAGGGCGTGGAAAGAAAACGTGCTTGTGCCATCCCTTATGTGAGGGTGCCAAAAGGCTCTTTGTGTTCCTGGTGTTGCGCGTGGGTATGTCCTGCAAGATCAGGTGCGAGTTGAGCCCGGGGGACGATTTCCGGACAATAGCCCGGCGAGGGCAGGAGTAATCAATAATAATCATTACTTTTAAGGAGTCTGCATGACGCGTCCGCACACAAGTGTTCACGGCGAGTGGTCGTCGCGCTGGGTGTTTGTGCTGGCCGCCACCGGGTCCGCGGTGGGGCTGGGAAACATCTGGAAATTCCCTTATATCACCGGCGAAAACGGCGGTGGTGCCTTTGTGCTGGTGTATCTGGTGTGCGTGGCCGTGGTGGGGATTCCCATCATGATCGCGGAAGTGATGATCGGCCGCCGGGGCCGGCAGAGTCCCATCCATACCATGCGTTCGTTGGCCCTGGAGGCGGGCAAGAGTTCCCGTTGGCAGTGGCTGGGCTGGTCCGGCGTACTCGCCGGGTTCCTGATATTGTCCTACTACAGCGTGATCGCCGGGTGGGGCCTGGCCTACGTGGTGCGTGCGGGGGCGGGGGTGTTCAACGGTGCCGGTGCCGAGCAGGTGGGCGCCATTTTCAACGAGTTTCTGGCATCGCCGGAGCGCCTCCTGGCCTGGCACACCATTTTTATGGTCATGACCATGGTGGTGGTGGCCAGGGGCGTGCGGGGCGGTCTGGAAAAAGCCGTGCGCTTTCTCATGCCGGCGTTGTTCGTGTTGCTGCTGCTGCTGGTGGGTTATGCCATGAGCACCGGCAGCTTCACGCGGGGGCTCGAATTCCTGTTCCGCCCGGACTTCAGCAAACTGTCCCAGGATGGCGTTCTCATCGCTATGGGGCACGCCTTCTTTACCTTGAGCCTGGGTATGGGGGCCATCATGATCTATGGCTCTTATCTGCCCGGTCGGGCCTCCATCGCCAAAACCTCGTTTCTTATCGCCGGCGCCGACACCGTGGTCGCCCTGATGGCCGGTATGGCGATTTTCCCCATTGTGTTTGCCAACGGCATGGCGCCGGCATCGGGGCCAGGCCTGCTGTTTGTCTCTTTGCCGGTGGCCTTCGGCCAGATGCCGGGCGGGGTGGTTTTCGGCATGCTGTTTTTTGTGCTGGTGGTGTTTGCCGCCTGGACCTCGTCGATTTCGCTGATCGAGCCGGCGGTGGCGTGGCTGGTGGAATACCGGGGCATGCGCCGCCTGACCGCCTGCTTGTGGGCGGGTGTGGCCACTTGGCTGCTGGGTATCGGCACGGTGCTGTCGTTCAATCTTTGGGCCGGATACAAGTTGTTCGGCAAGACTTTTTTCGATCTGCTTGATTACCTGACCGCCAACATCATGCTGCCCGCCGGCGGCTTGTTCATCGCTTTGTTCGCCGCCTGGGTGATGAAGCAGGCGGACGTGCGTGACGAGTTGGCCATCGTCAATGAAACCGGGTACAGGCTGTGGTGGTTCCTGGTGCGTTTCGTCACGCCCGTGGCGGTGGTGGTCGTGTTTTTGAGTGCCATCGGTGTGATCGGCAAGGCTTGAGATTCAAACAGTATGACGACGATCAATCGCAATGCCCTGGTGCCCTATTCTCCGGCGCAGATGTTCGACCTGGTGAATGATGTGGAGGCCTATCCCCGTTTTCTGCCCTGGTGTACGGGTGCCCAGGTGCTGCGCCGCGATGAGGACGAAGTGCAGGCCCGGCTGGAACTGGCCAAAGGGGGGATGGAGAAGTCCTTTACCACCCTGAACCGTCTGCAGAAAGACAAAATGATCGAAATGCGTCTGGTAGAGGGCCCGTTCAGACATTTGGAAGGGTTTTGGCGCTTTCAGAGCCTGGGCGGCCAGGGTTGCAAAGTGTCTTTGGATCTTGAATTTGAATTCGCCAACAAGCTGCTGAGTCTGGCCCTGGGTCCCATGTTCACCCAAATCGCCAACACCCTGGTGGATTCATTTTGTGCGCGGGCGGCGGATGTCTATGGCTGAGACCGGCTTGATGAATGTGGAAGTGGCCTATGCCCGGCCCGACCAGCAAGTGATCATTCCCCTGAAAGTGCCGCCACAGACGACGGTGGCGGAGGCGATTGAGCTGGCGGGTTTGGTGGAGCGTTTTCCGGAGATCGATCTTGCCAGCAACAAAGTGGGGATTTTCGGCAAGCTCACCAAGTTGGGCGCAACGCTGCGGCCCGGTGACCGGGTGGAGGTGTACCGTCCGTTGATTGCCGATCCCAAACAGGTGAGAAAAAAACGCGCCCGCGCGGTCAGCGACTAGCGGGCAGGCGTGCCGTTACTGTTGAGCGTCCGCATGGGGCAGGGGGGGGTCGGTGCGTGTCAGTTGTCCTGCGCTGAAAAACAAGCTCAGGCGCCGGTGTTCAGCTTCTTTCCCTTTTTCCTTGAACCAGTACACGTAGTCCCACCGGTCCGGGTGAAAGGGGTCTTGCAGGGTGGGTGAGCCCAGCAGAAACGTGACCTGGCGCCGGGTCATGCCCGGCTGCAGCGCTTGGAGCAGTTCGGGTGTCCATACATTGCCCTGTTGCACGGGCGGGCGGTGGGCGGAGCACGCCGTGAGGACGATTGCCCCGCTAACAGTAAGGTAAATGAGAAGCTTTTGCATTGCATCCCGGCTTTGTGAATAATGTTGGCGTGTGAAGGCTGCGCATGGTACCCCAGGCAGTGCGTGTTCCGTCAAGGTGTTGCGGCGGTGTATCGGAAGCTGGCCAATACGACAGAGGTGATTTTTGTGGAAAGCCTGGATCTGAAAAAAGCCGGTCTCAAGGCCACCCTGCCCCGCATCAAAATCCTGGAGATCTTGGAGAAAAACCGCGACGCGCATCTGCGGGCCGAGGACGTTTACAAAGCCCTGCTGGAAAGCGGCGAAGACGTGGGGCTGGCCACGGTCTACCGGGTGCTGACCCAGTTTGAAGCCGCCGGTTTGGTGTCCCGCCACCATTTTGAAGGGGGGCACGCGGTGTTTGAGCTGGATCAGGGCGAGCATCATGATCACATTTTGTGCATCGGCTGCGGTCGCGTGGATGAGTTTGTGGATGACTTGATAGAGCAGCGCCAGCGTGACATTGCAACCAAAGCCGGTTATTCCATGACTGATCACAGCCTGTACATTTACGGCCTGTGTGAGGCCTGCCGCAAAGAGAAGAAACAATAGCCCACGGCTGGTGCTGTCCGCCGCCTTGTCGGGTCATTTTTCCTCCACCGCCTGGTTTAGCATTTCGCGGGCATGGGCGCGGGTGTGGGGGGTGATCTTCACACCGCCCAGCATGCGGGCGATTTCCTCGCGCCGCTGACTGTCGCTCAAAGCCTCGATGACGGTCACCGACTGCCCGCCCTCGCGGGTTTTGCTGACGCGCAGGTGGTGCCCGGCCTGGGCGGCCACCTGGGGCAGGTGGGTGATGCACAGCACCTGCCGGCTGGCGCTCAGTGCGCGCAGTTGCCGGCCGACGATTTCCGCCACGCTGCCGCCTATCCCGACATCCACCTCGTCGAAGACCAGGGTGGGGGTGGTGAGGTTTTGTGCGGCGATGACCTGAATCGCCAGGCTGATGCGCGACAACTCGCCCCCCGAGGCCACTTTGGCCAGGGGCCGGGGCGCGGCACCCGGATTGGTGCTGACCATAAAGGCGATTTGCTCCTGGCCGGTGGCGCGGGGCTCATGCTTTGCCACCGGTTCCAAGGTGACCTCAAAGCGCCCCCCCGGCATCCCCAGTTTCTGCATGTTTTCCGTCACCTGCCGCGACAGCGCCCGGGCCGCCGTACGGCGGCTCTTGCTGAGGCGTGCCGCGAGGGTGAAGTATTGGGCTTCGGCTTCCTCCAGGGCGCGGTGGAACTCGTCCAGGCGCGCGTCCGCCGTCTCGATCCGGGTCAGTTCCTCGCCCAGGCGGGTGTGCAGGGCGGCCAGTTCCGCAGGTTCCACCCGGTGTTTGCGGGCCAGGTCATGGAGAGCGTCGAGCCGTTCCTCCACGTGTTGCAGCCGGTTGGGGTCCAGTTCCAGGCTGCTGAGATAGTGGCGCAGCTCCCCCGTCGCTTCTTCGAGCTGGATGGCGGCCTCGCGCAGCAGGGTCACGGGGGAAGCGAGGCGGGGATCCAGCCCGGTCAGGCGGTCGAGATCCCGGGCGATTCGGTCCAGCTGCTTGAGGGTGGCGCGGTCGTCATCTTCGTACAGGGCGGCGACAGCCTCCTGGGCCGACTCCAGCAGGCGGTGGGCATGCCGGAGGCGTTGGTGTTCGCGATCCAGTGCCTCCAACTCGTCCGGATGCAGCGCCAGGGCTGCCAGTTCCTCACATTGATACCGGAGCAGCTCACGGCGGGTCCGGCGGTCTTCCGCCTCGGTGCGCAGGGCCGCCTGCTGATCGCGCAGTTCACGCCAGCGGTGGAAGCAATGGCTGAGTTCTGCAACCAGGGCGTCGTGCCCTCCATAGCCGTCCAGCAGTTGCCGTTGCACCTCCCGGCGCAACAGGCTGTGGTGAGCGTGCTGGCCGTGGCTGTCCACCAGCTCGCTGCCCAGCGCCTGCAGGGTTTGCACCGGCACCGGACGGGCGTTGATGTAGGCGCGGGAACGGCCCCCGGCGGAGACCGTGCGGCGGATGATGCATTCGCCGCCGGTGTCCAGCCCCCGCTCCGTCAACCAGGCCTGGACCCGGGGCAGGGTATCAATCTGAAACACGGCGCTGACTTCCGCCTGTGCGCTGCCCTGCCTTACCGCGCTGGCATCGGCCCGCTCGCCCAGGGCCAGTCCCAGGGCGCCCACCAGGATGGATTTGCCCGCTCCGGTTTCACCGGTGAGGGCCGTCATGCCCGCGGTGAGATCCAGTTCGAGATGATGAATGATGGCGAAGTTGCGTATCGCGATGTGCGTCAGCACGGCGGTGACTGCTCCGACTGCGGATGGCGGCGGGGATATTAACCCCGCTTGGACCCCCAGCCCAGTTTCACCCGCAAAATCTGGTAATAGTCGTAGCTGCGCGGGTGGATCAGACGAATCTGTTTTTCCTTTTTGCGAATCCGGACCTGGTCGCCGGGGCTGAGATTGAATACCGCCTGCCCGTCGCAGGTGAGTTGGGCATGATCGTCACCGCAGTCCCGCATGACCACGCTGACTTCGCTGTCTCCGTCCACCACGATGGGCCGGTTGCTCAGGGTGTGGGGACAGATGGGCACCAGCGACAGGGCATTGAGACCGGGGGACAGGATGGGCCCGCCACCCGACAGGGCGTAGGCGGTGGAGCCGGTGGGGCTGCAGATAATCATGCCGTCGGACCGTTGCATGTCGACGAAGCGGCCGTCTATGTGGGTTTCGAATTCTATCATTCTGGGGGTGTGCCATTTCTGAATGACCACGTCGTTAAACGCCGTGTATTCACCCCGGCGCTCGCCGGACCGGGCGATTTCGCTGTGCAGGAGGAAACGCTGTTCGCTCACATACTGGCCTGAGAGAATTTCGCCCATGTGGTGCAGCATGGTGGCCGGGGAGATGTCCGCCAGAAAGCCCAGCCGGCCCAGATTAATGCCCACCACAGGAATGCCGTGATCCGCCAGCGAGCGGACGGCGGAAAGCAAGGTGCCGTCGCCACCCACGACCACCACCAGATCGCAGCGTCGTCCCAGCGTCGCCCGGTCCGCGATTTCCATGCCCTGGGTGGGTGCGGTCCGTGAGGTGTCGTCATCCAGCAGCACGTGGCGGCCACTGTCGCGCAGGAAGGTGCCCAGACTTGTGAGGGTGTCGGTGACGCCGGGGTCGCCATATTTTCCGATCAGGCCAATGACTTGAAACGACTTCTGCATAGTCCCGCCTTGTGTTTTTGATAACTTAGCACGGCCCGCGCAGTCCGTGAACCGGGGTGTTCTTGACACCGGCGGTGGCAGGTTGCTAAGGTCCGCCTTTAGCACTCTCAGTTTTGGAGTGCTAATACCGCGGCCAGCCAAAACCATCCCCGACAATGCCGCCTCGGCTGTGGCGGGACGGCGCGAGTGAATGTTCAAGTAAACCGAGGGCGTGCCATCATGGGCGGTTCGGAACTCACCGAGCGCGCACAACATTTGCTGAAAACACTGGTGGAGTGCCATATCCGGGATGGGCAACCGGTGGGTTCCCGGACCCTGGCACGCCACGCCGGTCTTGAACTCAGCCCGGCCACCGTGCGCAATGTCATGGCGGATCTGGAAGAGATGGGCCTGGTCACCGCGCCTCATACCTCGGCGGGACGCGTCCCCACCTCCAAGGGTTACCGCCTGTTCGTGGATTCCCTGCTGATCGTCAATCCCCTGCAGGGCGAGGAGATATCGGGCCTCAGGGATCAACTCGGCGAGCAGGAGTCACTGCCGGATTTGCTGGAAGCCGCGTCTCAGATGTTGTCCGGCCTCACGCAAATGGCCGGGTTGGTGATGGTGCCGCGGCGCGAGCGCTTTGTGTTGCGGCATGTGGAGTTCCTGGCCTTGTCCGACGACCGGGTGCTGGCCATCTTCGTGGTCAACGACAGCGAAGTGCGCAATCATATCATTCACACCCATCGCCGCTTTACCGCATCGGAGCTGGAACAGGCCGCCAATTACCTCAACTATGAGTTTTCCGGCCGTGATCTGCACGATGCCCGCGAGGCCGTGTTGCGGGCCATGAGGGAGGCGAAGGAGGAAGCCAGCGCCCTGATGCAACGGGCCGTGGAGGCCGCCGATGAGGCGCTGCGCGAAGAGCAGGATCAGGCGGACTACGTCCTCGCCGGGCAGACCAACCTGATGGGTTTTTCTGAGCTGGCCGATTTGCAGGTGTTGAGGCAGTTATTTGAGGCGTTCAGCGAAAAGCGGGACATTCTGCACCTGCTGGACCAATGTCTGGGCAGCCAGGGTGTGCAGATTTTCATCGGCCAGGAATCCGGCTACGACGCGCTCGGGGGGTGCAGCATCGTCACCGCACCCTACCAGTCCGAAGGACACACCGTGGGGGTGCTGGGGGTGATCGGCCCCACCCGCATGGCCTATGACCGGGTGATCCCCATTGTGGACGTGACGGCAAAATTATTGGGTGCCGCCTTGAATACCCGCCGTTGACCCCTATTGTTTAATCAATACAGCCAGGCAGCAGACAAAAGTGGGTGAGGAGTGTATGGAAAAAGAGGGAATGAAGGGCGATCAGCAACATCAGGCTGAATCCGACGAACACCAGGCCCAGGCAGAGCCCCGGGCCGAAGCCGCCGGCGCGGAAGGCGAGGATGCTGAACTCAGCCATGAGCAGTTGTTGCTGACCCTGCAAGACGCCAAAGCCAAAGCGGATGAATACTGGAACCAGCTCCTGCTGGCCCGGGCCGAGCTGGAAAATACCCGCAAACGGGCGGAGCGGGATGTGGAAAATGCCCACAAATTCGCCCTGGAGGGGTTTGTCAAAGAGCTGTTGCCCGTCAAAGACAGTCTGGAGCTGGCCTTGGCCGCCCTGGCCGACACCGATGAAGGCGCCCAGCAGCGCGAGGGTGTGGAGTTGACATTGAAAATGCTGGCTGGCGTGCTGGCCAAATTCGGGGTGGAAGAAGTGAACCCCGAGGGGGAGAAGTTTAATCCCGAACGGCACCAGGCCATGTCTATGCAGGATGCCCCCGGCACGCCGGCCAACACCGTGCTGACGGTGTATCAAAAAGGCTATTTGCTCAATGACCGTCTGGTGCGCCCCGCCCTGGTGGTGGTGGCCAGCGGCGCCGCTGGTGACGGCGGTGGCGGCGGTGACGAAGGTGGCGGCAAGGGCACGCATATCGACGAACAGGCTTGAAAACACCGGGGCCGGGCCCCAGTTAGCACAGCGAAGTCAAGTCGGGGCAGGCGGGCATTGTGAGCAGGCGCCCGGTTCACCCACCGAACACGATCCGACCCCGCATTCCGGGCGGGGAGTCTGAGAATTAACGACGGAGAGAGCGCGAAATGGGAAAAATTATCGGAATAGATCTGGGCACCACCAACTCTTGTGTGGCGGTCCTGGAAGGTGGCAAGCCGCGGGTGATCGAAAACGCCGAGGGTGGCCGTACCACGCCCTCCGTGGTGGCGTTTGCCGATGACGGTGAGGTGCTGGTGGGCCAGGCCGCCAAACGCCAGGCCGTGACCAATCCCGCCAACACCCTGTTTGCCATCAAGCGGTTGATCGGGCGCAAGTTCGACGACGAGGTGGTCAAGCGCGACATGGGCATGGTGCCCTACAAGATTGTTGCGGCTGACAATGGAGACGCCTGGGTGGAAGCCAAGGGCAAAAAAATGGCCCCCCCGGAAGTCTCTGCCCGGGTGCTGATGAAACTCAAAAAAGATGCCGAGGCCTATCTCGGTGAGGAGGTCAAGGAAGCCGTCATCACCGTCCCGGCTTATTTCAACGATGCCCAGCGCCAGGCCACTAAAGATGCCGGCCGCATTGCCGGGCTGGATGTCAAGCGCATCATCAACGAGCCCACTGCCGCGGCTTTGGCCTACGGCCTGGACAAAAAGCGCGGCGATCAGAAAATTGCGGTGTACGATCTGGGTGGTGGCACCTTCGATATCTCCATCATTGAAATCGCGGAAGTGGACGGCGAGCACCAGTTCGAAGTGTTGTCCACCAACGGTGACACCTTCCTGGGCGGTGAGGATTTCGACAAGCGCCTGATCGACTATCTCGTCGCCGAGTTCAAAAAAGACAATGCCGTGGATCTGTCCAACGATCCGCTGGCCCTGCAGCGCCTGAAAGAGGCCGCTGAGAAGGCCAAGATCGAGCTGTCCTCCAGTCAGCAGACGGAAATCAACCTGCCCTATATCACGGCGGACGCCACCGGGCCGAAACACCTGACCATGAAAATCACCCGGGCCAAATTGGAGTCCCTGGTGGATGATCTCATTTCCGGCACCCTGGAACCCTGTCGCAAGGCGCTGAAGGATGCCGGTCTGTCCGGTTCCGATGTTGACGAAGTGATTCTGGTGGGCGGCCAGACCCGCATGCCCAAGGTGCAGGAGACGGTCAAAGACTTCTTCGGCAAGGAACCGCGCAAAGACGTCAATCCGGACGAAGCCGTGGCCATCGGCGCGGCCATTCAGGCCGGGGTCCTGGGTGGTGAAGTGAAGGACGTGTTGCTGCTGGACGTGACGCCCCTGTCCCTGGGCATAGAAACGCTGGGCGGGGTGATGACCAAGCTCATCGAGCGCAACACCACCATTCCCACCAAGGCGACCCAGGTGTTTTCCACTGCGGATGACAATCAGACCGCGGTTACCATCCATGTCTTGCAGGGTGAGCGCGAACGGGCAGCGGACAACAAGTCCCTGGGGCGTTTCGACTTGGCTGATATTCCGCCGGCCCCCCGCGGTGTGCCGCAGATTGAAGTGACTTTTGATATCGATGCCAACGGCATTTTGAACGTGTCCGCCAAAGACAAAGCCACGGGCAAGGAGCAGTCTATCGTCATCAAGGCCTCCAGTGGTCTTAGCGAGGAGGAAATCAACCGCATGGTGCGCGATGCCGAGGCGCATGCCGCGGACGACAAGAAATTCCACGAGCTGGTTTCGGCCCGCAACCAGGCGGACAACCTGATTCACGCCACCCAGAAGTCCCTGACGGAACTGGGCGACAAGGTGGAAGCGGGCGAGAAGCAGAGCATCGAAGACGCCATTGCCGCCCTGCAGGAGGCCATGAAGGCGGACGATGTGGCCGCCATCGAAGCCAAGAGCCAGGCGCTGGCGGAAGTGTCCGGCAAACTGGCCGAGCGGGTTTATGCCCAACAGGCCGGGTCCGGTGCCGCGGCAGGTGCCGAGGCGGGGGCGTCCGGGGGCGCGCACGCCCAAAGCGACAGCGGCGGGGCCGGCAAGGAAAAGGAAGAAGTGGTGGATGCCGAGTTTGAGGAAGTAAAAGACGAGAAAAAATAATGGCTCCGGGTT
>DRLM01000095.1 GCA_011375345.1 Gammaproteobacteria bacterium | reverse complement strand
CATCGGAGTTTTCCTTGGGGTTCAATGGCTTGTGTGCACTTCCATTTTACCCCATCGAAAGCTCCGATTCTTTAGCTACCACACCCTTTCTCCCTCATTTTCAACACCTTAAAGCGCTCCTCGCAAAAAAATGGGGAGACGTCAGTGCCTTGCAGACAGCATTGCACCGCCTTGGAACGGGCCGCCTACATGGCCTGGCTGACGGCCCCTCCGGCATGAGAACGGATCAGCATTTCGCTGACGGCGGCATGGGGCAGAGGCTTGCTGAAATAGTAGCCCTGGATGATATCGCACTGATGGTTGCGCAAAAAGTCCAGTTGCGCCTGCTCTTCCACACCCTCCGCCACCACCGTCAAACGCAGGGTGTGAGCCATGGCGATGATGGCGACGGTGATGGCCGAGTCTTCCTGATCGTCCGGAATGTCACGCACAAAGGAGCGGTCCACTTTCACCGCGTCCAGCGGGAACCGCTTCAAATGGGACAGGGAAGAATAGCCGGTGCCAAAATCGTCGATGGCCAGCGTCACCCCCATGGCTTTGAGGGCAGTGAGTGTATCCACCGCGAGGCTGACATCGTGCATGATGATGCCTTCGGTGAGTTCCAGCTCCAGGGCCGTGGGGGGAAGACCGGTGTCGGCCAGAATGCGCTCAACGGTGTTGACCAGATCGCCGTGGTGAAACTGTCGATGGGACACGTTCACCGCCACCCGCAAGGGGCCATGGCCCGCATCCAGCCAGCGTTTGGTCTCGCGGCAGGCGGTTTCCAGCACCCAGTTGCTGAGCGGCACAATCAGTCCCGTTTCTTCGGCCAGCGGAATAAAACTCATGGGCGAGACGGCGCCTTTCTCCGGGTGCTGCCAGCGCAGCAGGGCCTCGATGCCCACAATGCGGTGAGTAAGGGCATCCACCTGCGGCTGGTAGTGGAGCTGGAAGTCCCGTTGCTCCCAGGCCTGGCGCAGGGCGATTTCCAGATCCAGACCTTCCGCGACCCGCGCGTTCATGCTGGGGGAATAGCAGCGATAAGTGTTCTTGCCCTGGTCTTTGGCCTGGTAAAGGGCGGTATCGGCGTTGCGCAGCAGGGCAATGGCGTCCGCACCGTCGTCGGGAAACACACTGATGCCCATGCTGCCGGTCACCACCAGTTCCCGGCCACCAACGGCAAAGGGCGTGGACAGGGCCTCAATCAGCTTGTGGGTTACTTTAATCGCGTCGTTGCGGTCTGCCAAATCGGTGAACAACAGAGCGAACTCATCCCCGCCGAAACGCGCCACGGTATCCCCCCCGCGCACTTTTTGGCTGAGCCGCTGGGAGACTTCCTGAATGAGCTGATCCCCCGCTTCGTGACCGAAAGTGTCGTTGATCATCTTGAAACGGTCCAGATCCAACAGCAACACCGCCACATGCCGCTGGTGCCAGGGCGCGCGGCTCAGGCCTTGTTGCAGGCGGTCGGTAAACAGGGTGCGGTTGGGCAGGCCGGTGAGCAGATCGTGGGTGGCGATGTAGAGAAGGTTTTCTTCCGACTCCTTGCGCTGGGAAATATCCCGCAACAGGTACAAATACCCCGTCGCCCGCTTGCCCCGGCGCCTGAGCGGCGCCCGTGACACTGACACGGGAATGAAATTCCCCTCCAGGGTGCGCACCAGCACCTCGTGGTCCCGCAGCAAGACCGAATCGGGCACTTCCACATCGCCGATGACCGATTGCACGGGCTTGCCGAACAATTCGTTTTGGGGGTAGCCGAGCATAGCGGAAGCGGCGGGATTGGTGCGGCGGATTATACCCCGGGCGTCCGTCACCATCATGGCATCGGTCATGGAGGCGATGATATCGTCCAGGAATTCCTTGGTGGTGATCAACGTGCCGGTGGTTTTTTGCAGGCGCGTGACCATGGTGTTGAAGGACTCCCCCAACTCCGCCAGCTCACCCACACAACCGAGGTCCACCGGCCCGTCCCACCTGCCGTCGGCGATGTGGCGGGTGGCTTCCCTCAGCCGGGCGATGGGCCGGACGATGGAACGGGCCATCAGGCCACCGATCAGCAAGGCCACGCTGCCCAGCAGCAGCGCGGTAAAAATCAAGGCCTCGTGAGAATCCTGCAGTGCCTCCCGCGCCCGCCATTCCACCTGGTGCAAGTCGCGGCTGGCCTGCGTGGCGGCTTCATCAATACGGGCGAAGAGGGCGGTCTCCAGGGCGGCCAGCTGTTCTTCAGCGTTCAAGATCTCCGCGGGCCGGGCCTCGGCCAGCTTGAGGGAAATAACCTCGGTGGCACCGTGATACACCAGCGTGCCCGACTCCTCAATCCGGTCCGCCACTGGCGGCACGGTTCCGGCCGCCTCGGCGGCCAGGGATTTGTAATCGCTCAGGGCGGACTCGAAAGCCTGACGCTGAGCAGCCAGCATGTCGGCAACAGAAGTGACCGTCCCTTCCGCCGAACGCAGCATCATCAGGTCATCATGGGCCCGGGCGGCCAGGCGCACGCTGGCCAGGCGCAGCAGATTCAGCCGCTCCATCAAAGGCAGGGTCTGCTCCGTAGTTTGCCGGAACGCGGCCCGCACCTTGTCTGTGGTGTAGTAGGCGTACAGAGCCCCGGCGCCGACCACGCACAGCAACAAGGCGTGACCCAGCACCAATCGTTGTCCAATACCAAGCGAGGTCTTGATAACGAGGGCTCCCCACAGCAGAAAAACAGGCCGCACAGCCGCCACCGCGGTCGCCGGACTTGCTTTACTTAACGTCCCGCCCGGGCAGATATTTAACGGCTGTGCAGTGCCCGCATCCCGCCGGGGGGACGGTAAAAACCCCGCCCGTTTGTGTAAGTCACCTCTGCCACCGGGACCCGGTCCGCGACCGGCCCCTGATCCCCTAAAGTGTTGAACTGTCCACCGAGGCGGAGTAGCTCCAGTGAGCCGAACAGCTACGTTTCCACCAGACCCGCAAACGAGCTCAGCCGTTGGTCTTCGAATTTGATTTCGGGAATGCGATGGGTTTTGCGATGAATGCCAGCTTTGCTACACTCCATACAGACGGTCTCCGTTGGTGTTATGGGTTGTTTTGACGACTCCAATTCCCAACTCAGGGACCGTTTTTTTGTGCTCGCAAGTCATCTTGCGCGCATTTTTCCGCTATTTTCCGGACTTCACTTGTTGGTGAGGTCCAACAACAACCGCGTGGCAGGTCGTTCAAACCTCATATGACCCGTTTCCTTTGAAGACAGACTCGGATTTTATGCAACTGTCGGGTAAATCCTGGTTCGCGTCCCGTTCCAACCCGGATGGCTGCAGCGTCACTGTGCGCCGCCGGGACCCTTCGACCCGCTCGCGGCTCACCGTTGACACCGTGGGCGGCCAGAATCGGGAACCGCGCGGCCACGAGCTGGCCCGGTTTTTCAAAGATCTTCCGGGACAACAATAAATGGACACACTGCTGACCCATCCCCTGCTTCAAGACCCCGCATTCCAATCCGGTATCGCCCCCCTGCTCACCGCCCTGGCGGCGGGCCTGCTGCTCAAGCGCGCCCCCTGGTATTGGGCCGGCATCACGCTCGTTGGCGGTTTTGCAGTCACCGTCGCGCTGACCGTGGGTTTCCAGTTCTCACCGCTGAGCAGCACCCGCAAGATTATTCTGCTGGGCTTCGGCGCGGCGGCGGTGGGGCTGGCGCTCGATCTGTATCCCTACGGCCGCCGCTGGCTGCCTGCGGTATTGTTTGCCGCCGGCGCGGGAGCGGCGCTGTGGATGCTGTGGCCGGTGTTGCAGCGGCGCGGGGGATCAGCGTTTTGGATGCTGGCCCTCACTGCCCCGCTGTATGCCGGCTGGTGCGCCGCAGCGTTCGAAGGCTTGCGCGGGCAAGCCACGCGCCTGGCCAGTGGCGCGGCTGCACTGGCTCTGGGCACGGGGCTTTGCGCGCTGTTTGGGGCCTCTGCCCTGCTGGGTCAGCTGGGCCTGGGGCTGGGGGCTGCCGCCGGGGGGCTGTGGCTCATCAGCGTGTTGGGGCGCGAGGCCCGCCTGGGGTCCGTGGCGGCCTTGAGTGCAGGCCTGCTTTGCGGTCTGCTGGGGGTTGCCGCTACGGTGTTCGCCAAAGTGCCCTGGTACAGTCTGGCGGTGCTGGCGCTGGTGCCGGCGCTGGTACGCGTGCCGCTGCCGCTGTGGCTGCCGCGGCTGGCGCAGGGGTTCGCTGTTTTCCTGCCGGCCGCCGTCGCGGCCGCCGCGGCCGTGCTCCTCACCTGGCAGACGGCGGGGGCGCCACCTTTGTGACTTCAACCAAAAAGGAGTTTGACCATGCGTATTGCTTTGTTGTTTGCGGCTTCCCTGCTGCCCTTGTCGCTCATGGCGGCAGAAGAGTCCTACACCATCGACCCCTTCCACACCTTTCCTAATTTCCGCATCAACCACCTGGGTTTTTCCACCATGTACGGCCGCTTCGGTAAAACCGGAGGCAGGCTGACTTTGGACCGGGAAACGGGCACGGGCTCCGTGGCAATCACCATCGACGCCGCCTCGGTCAACACAGGCATGAAAAAACGCGACGATCATTTACGTTCGCCGGATTTCCTCAACGTGGTGGAGTTTCCGGAGATTACGTTTAAATCCACCGGCGCCCGGCTCAACCAGGATGGCACCGGCACCGTCGACGGCCGGCTCACCATCACCGGGGTGAGCAAGCCCGTAAGCCTGAGGGTGACTCACTGGCATTGCGGCATTCATCCCATGGATCCCAAAAAACAAAAATTTGTCTGCGGCTTTGACGCCGCCACCACTATCAAACGTTCGGATTTCGGTGTCAGCTTCGCCCTGCCGGCCATCGGTGATGAAATGGACCTCTTTTTGGAAGTGGAAGCAGTGCGGGACTGATAAAGCCGCTTCCGGGGCGCGACCCGGACCGGCCCCGGCCCGGGTCGCCTGTCTTTGCGTCCGGTCGCTGCAACGGCCTCCAGGCTTTCCGGACCGCGCCAAGCCACCCAACGCGGCTTGGAACGTTTGCGCGCTTTTCACTGTTTGCCCTGATCGGTTAAGCTTCGCGGGGGGACGTCTTTCCCTGTGGCCGGACAAGAACAATCCTGTGATCGCGCAGCAAAGCCCACAATCCGCCCGCACCGCTCATGGTGCGCTGCTGCTGCTCAGTGCCACCGTGCTTGCGGCGGGCGCGTTGGTGTATGTGCTCGCCCGTCCTGCCGGCAGCGCCGCCTTTGTGCCTGCGGGCTGGAGCCTGGAACTGTTTGCCGCGCCGCCCTGGCTGAGTGGCCAGCTGCCCAGCTTCGCCCACGCCTTCGCTCTGCCGCTGCTTACCGCCGCCACCCTGGCGCTGCACCACCGCCGTGCTTTGCTGGCCGCCTGCGGCGTTTGGGCCGGGATCAACATCCTGTTTGAGCTGGGCCAGCATCCGGCCGCTGCCGCGCTTTTGGAACCGTATCTGCGCCACGTCGACCACCGTCTCGCCCACGCTGCCGCCGCGTATTTTTCCCACGGCACCTTCGATGGGTGGGACATCATTGCCGTCATCGCCGGGGCCGGGGGGGCCTATGGGGTGATGGGCGTTTTCATGAGGGGGAGGAACAACAGGTGAACCATAATAAACGGCTATTGCTGCGCGCCGCCTGCGGCGTACCCGTGGCGGCTTTCGGCCTGCTCAGCATCGTGGCCAGCGGGGTGGACAGTTCAAGCTCACCGGATGCCTCCCTGGTCCCGGCTTCCACCAGCGGTGCGGTCAATTATGAGCGTGCTTACGGCCTTGTGCTTCTCAATGCTCTGGATACGCTGGATTTGGTGCTGAATGCCACCATCGCCCTGAAACACAACCTGGAATTGCCGGGTTTTGCCATGGACGCTGCGTTCCTGCGCCCCGAATTTTGTGATGCCGGCCTGGCGCTGCTGGCGCCCATTGACACTGACGGGAACCTGCAGCCCAGCGCCCAGGATGCCTTCGACATCAACTATGATCTGGACAAACGCTGCGACGTGAATGGGGTCAAGGGCACGCTCACCCGGGTGGGCAAAGTCACCGCCACCCTGTCGACCACGCCCACATCGGAGCGCCTCAATGCCAGCCTGCAGGCCACGGTGAGGCACAAGACCCTGCCGGATGCCCAGGGCAACAGCCGCGAAGTGTCCACCACAACGGGCAAACTCAATGTGAGCTACCAGGCCGTCAGCGGCGCACCGGGCGTTTACACCGCAACAGTGAGCGGCAACGGGGTGCGTGTCACCGACGGCACCTTTGAGGTGGTGCTGGACGGGGTGGATTTCGCCGTTACTCATGATTCCAAAGCGACTGATGACCGCGGCGATGACAGCCTGTCAGTGTCCGACGGTGGCGACCCCGGCAGCCGTGTCCTGTCCGCCCGCACAGACAGCAACACAACCACCGCGTTCGGCACCCTCACCGGTGACATAGACAAGGCGCTGGACAGCCAGGGCCGGCACCTGCTGCCGACGTCGGGCCGTTTTACAATGAGCCACTTCAATACCCCCCAATATTGCGTGGAGGGCACCCTTTCCGGTGGCAGTGACCCACAGAATCCGTCGGTCATCTTGAACGTGGACGAGCTGTGCGACGGCAGCGTGGAACAAACCCTGACAACGACCTGGGACAATCTGACCGGCGCTTCCTGAGGTGTGCGCCGATACCTTTCCAAAGACACCGTTTCGCGGTACAGGGAAGTACCCCGGCGGCAAGCCAATAACCGGGCCACCATAATATTTTTCCTTGAATAACAATTAGTTTTTGTTCTTTCGGAACCGGGGCGCCGCCGCGCCCGGTCTTTCCTGCCCGCCTGTTCACGGCCGGGTTTTTCCCTCCTCAGGCCATGCCGTGCTGTCCCGTCCAAGGGTGAAATTTGCTCAAATTTCTCCGCCATGCCCTGGGCAAGAACACGCTCTGGCGACAGGCTGCATCCCGAGCAGAGACCCAAGGAAAGGCACAAAATTTGCTTATCAACCGTGAGCAGCTGTTATACGGACGTAACACCCGCCAAATAAAGCCGCCTGGGATTGCGCTTTTGCTCACTGCGCCACAAAGGCATCCCCTGTTTTTCGAGAGGGCAATAACTATGGGTGAACAGTCATCTGTCGATCGTTTTCGGCTCCTGCCCGTCATGGCCCTGAGCCTGATGTTGAGTGCCTGCGGTGGCGGCGGCAGCGCCCCCGCCGGGGATAGCGGAGACGGCTCCCAAGATACCGCGGAACAATCGCAACAAAACCCCTCCGACCCGTCTTCGGGTTCCGGCTCGCAAATCAGCGATGGCGGAGGCGGCCCCACCCCGGCGGTCGGTGATACGGGCGTGGATTCGGGCGCGGGAACGGGCCCGGTCGGTGATACGGGCAACAGCGGCAACGGAAACAGCGGCAGCGGAAACAGTGGCGGGGAATCCGCCAGCCCTGCCAGCTCTGCAACAGTATCGGCCGCAGTGGCAGGGGGCGGCAGCACCGCGTCCACCGGGCAGGGTGTGCTCGTCGGGCTGGCCGAGTTGCTGGGTGATCCCGGCTTCCCCTGGGAAAAAGACGTCCCTCTTCCCACCTCTGCGTTCTGCGATACCGGCAGCGCCACCATCACCTGGTCTGACAACGGTGACGACCGCCCCGGTGCCGGCGATGATTTCACGCTGGGCTACGGTGCGGGCGAGTGCGAAAGCAGCGGTTTCCGCCGCAGCGGCACCATGGCGCTGACCCTGGATGTGCACACCCCCCGGGAGCTGGCCGTCACCGCCACCATTGACCACGCGGTTTACACCGATATGGCCAGCGGCGATGTTGTCAGCGGCACGGGGGTGCTCAGCGCCACCATGACTTCGGACGAAGACCAGCCCAATGTGGTGCGCTTCACCGTCGCGGGAGAGGATGTGGACACCACAGTGAACGGCGTGCTGACCCACTATCAGCTGGTGGATTTGTATTTCACCCTTGACACCCGGGGCACGCTTGAGAGCAGCGACGATATCCGCACCATCGCCGATCGTCCCGCCGATGCCGATGCCATCATGCTGGTGGTCACCGCTCCCGACGGCACGGCCAGCACCATCGAGGTGCCCGACAGCGACCCCCTGGTGTACGTGGGCGGTGACACCACCCCCCGTGACGGGGTGTTCGTCCGCCGCCTGGGCGAGGGGGCGGGCAGCTTCTGCCAGCGCAGCGAGTACCACGGGGATGATCCGGAAAACATCGTGCTGACGATGACAGCGGATGCGGAATGTGACGGGCGGATTGAGCTGACATATTCGGTAAACCTGTAACACGGCTTTACACCGGCAGGCCCGGCGGGGCTTATTGGCCCGGCAGTTACATTGTCGGGTTGCGCGGCACAGGGGGTGCCGTCATTGGCGCCAGGCCATGGGAGCCCGCGCAATACCCGCCATGCCGCCAAGCAAACGGCGGGCGGATTTCGCGGCTGGCCATCAAACGGGTCAGGACGGCCCGTTAGATGGCCGGGTCAACAGCTGCCGCGGCGGTGGGCCGCGGTGGTCAGGGCGGCGAACTGTGCCAGGCTCAACACCTCCGGGCGCCAGGCAGGTTCCACGCCGACCGCTGCGATGTCATCTGCCGATAACCATTGCTTCAAACTGTTCCTCAGTGTTTTGCGCCGCTGCTTGAACGCTTGTTCCACCAAGGCCGCAAACAGGGATTCGTCATCCACCGTGACCGCAGGCCGGCTGTGGGGGATCAGGTGCACCATCGCCGAGTCCACCTTAGGAGGCGGGCGGAAGGCGCCGGGACTCACGCCAAACAGGGTTTCCACTGCACAACGCCACTGCACCATCACGCTCAAGCGGCCGTAGTCTTTGCTGCCCGGAGCGGCCGCCATGCGCCCGGCCACTTCTTTTTGCACCATGAAAAGCATGTCGTGAATGGACGTTGCCTGGGACAGCAGATGGAAAATCAGCGGGGTCGAGATATTGTAGGGCAGATTACCCACCACCCTGAGCGGCCCGGTCCCGGCGAGGCGGGAAAAATCGAACGCCAGCACATCTTCGTTGTGCACCCGCAACACCCCGCGCCCGGCGCAAGCCACCTGCAGGGGGGCGATCACATCCCGGTCCAGCTCCACCACGTCCAACTGCCCCACCGCCTCCAGCAGCGGCGCGGTCAGGGCGCCCAGGCCGGGGCCTATCTCCAGCAGGCGCTCACCGGGGCGGGGGTTGATGGCCTGGATGATGCGCTGAATAATCCAGGGGTCATGGAGAAAATGCTGGCCGAAGCGTTTGCGGGGGCGATGGCCGGCCATGTCAGCGGCCGCCTGAGCGGCAAAGGGAAATCGCCAGCTCCAGGGCCGCCCGCAAACTGCCCGGCTCGGCCCGGCCGCCGCCGGCCAGGTCCAGGGCCGTGCCATGGTCCACCGAGGTGCGGATGACGGGCAGGCCCAGGGTGACGTTGACAGCGCGGCCGAAGCCTTTGAATTTCAGCACCGGCAGGCCCTGGTCGTGGTACATGGCCAGCACCGCATCGGCGCTGTCCAGATACTTCGGAATGAACAGGGTGTCCGCCGGCAGCGGCCCCACCAGATCCATTCCGGCGGCCCGCAGTGCTGCCAGCACGGGTTTGACGACATCTTCATCTTCCCGGCCCAGATGGCCGTCTTCCCCCGCGTGAGGATTGAGGCCGCATACCAAGATGCGGGGCGCAGGGAGACCGAAGCGCCTCTGGAGGTCACCATGCAACACGTCCAGCACCGCCCGCAGGCGCGCTGGAGTGATCGCGTCCGGCACCTCCCTCAGGGGCAGGTGGGTGGTGGCCAGGGCCACGCGCAAGCCCCCGGTGAGCAACATCATCACCACCTGGGAGGCACCGCACAGCCCGGCAAGGTATTCTGTGTGGCCGCTGAAGGGGATGCCCGCGGCGTTGATAACTCCTTTGTGCACGGGACCGGTGACCAAAGCATGGAAGGTGCCGTCCAGACAGGCCGAGGTGGCAGTGCGGAGAGTTTGGAGCACATAGCCCGCATTGGCAGGGTCCAACCGGCCCGCCGTCACCGGCGCCTCCAGGGCCAGAGGCAGGACTTTGAGGGTTCCGGGCCGGTGGGGGCGGGGCGGGGCGTCCGGCGCCACAGTTTCCAGGGTCACAGGCAAGCCCAGCAGCCGGGCCCGCGCCGCCAGCAAAACCGGGTCCGCGACCACGGCCCAGTCGGCCTCGCTGGGACTGAGGGCCAGCTGCAGGCACAGATCAGGACCGATGCCGGCGGGCTCGCCGGCGGTGACCATCACGCGGGGAACGGGACAAGGGACAGACACGGACATGCGGGGCAATCATATCAGCTTGCACCGCATTTTGGTTTTTTATGGCAAGAACCGGGACTGGGACATCCCGGGGGCCACCCCCTCCCTGCGTTTAAGTGACTGAGTGCATCTGTTGCTCAGTGCAGCATTTTGTTGACGGCGTTGAGCAGGCGCTCCTGGGTAAACGGTTTCAGCAACCAGCCGTTGGCCCCGAGACTCCGAACCTTTTTCTTCTTGTAGTCATTCTGGTCGGTGGTCACCATGACGATGGGGACATGCTCATAGCCGGCCAGACGGCGCAGCTTGGCGACCAGGCTGACGCCGCTCATGTTGGGCATATGAACGTCGGACAACACCAGGTCCACGGTGTTGTGACGCGCGATGTCCATGGCTTCCACCCCGTCGGCCGCTGACAACACATCGTGTCCCTGTTCGGTCAGTACCGCTTTCACCAGATCCCGGATCATCTTGGAATCATCCACCGCCAGTATCCTTGCCATAAGGCCTCCGCCCGTTTCTCGCTGCCATCATGACCGACAGGGTCGTGAGCATATCGGGCGCAGCGCCGCCGCGCTTTAGCGAAAAAACAAGGGAGCTATGACGGCGCGCTGTCCAGGCGGTTTTCCACATAGGCCTCATCACGTAAACGGTGCAGCCACGCCTCGGTGGCCTCCTCCACTTTGCGCTCCAGGATTTGCCGGCGCGCTTGCTGGCGGATGAACCGGTCTGTGTCATCAATGCGGCGCCGTTGCTCCACCTGGACGATGTGCCAGCCGAAATTGGTCTGAAACGGCGGGCTGATCTCTCCCTCGGCGATGCGGTTCATCGCCGCCTCGAAGGGGGGCACCAGGTCTCCGGGTTTCACCCAGCCCAAAGAACCGTCCTCGGCGGCGGACTTGGGGTCTTGTGAATACTCCCTGGCCAGGGCGCCGAAATCCTCCCCCGCCAGAATGCGTTCCCGCAAACGGCTGAGTTCCATTTCGACTTCTGCTTCCGGGTGCAGCTCGCTGGGGCGGATCAGGATATGCCGCGCCAGCGTCTGGGTGACCAGGTGCCGCTCGCTGGTGCGGCGGTCCAGCAGCTTGATGATGTGATAGCCGCTGGGGCTGCGGATGGGGTCGCTGATATCGCCCGGGGCCATGCGGTCCAGGGGTTCTACGAACAGGCTGGGAATTTCCGCCGCCTTGCGCCAGCCCAGGTCACCGCCTTCCAGTGCCTGCCGGCCGTCGGAGCGGGTGATGGCCATGCGCTCGAAATCGGCGCCGGCGCGCAGTCCGGCCACCACGGCCTCGGCCTTTGCGCGGGCGGCGCGCAAGGTGTCGGCATCGGCGGTTTCCGGCACGGCGATGAGGATGTGGCCCAGGTGGTATTCTTCGTTCCCTTTGCCCTGGGCCCGCTGGTTGGCGAGGAAGGTGTCGATTTCCTGCTCGGTGACCGTGGTCCGGTCCCGCACCTGGCGCTGACGCAAACGGTTGGTGATCAGTTCCTTGCGGATGTCTTCCCGGAACTGGGCGAAGTCGAAACCGTCTTCCTCCAGCACTTCGCGGAAGCGGGCCAGGGTCAGATTGTTTTGGGCGGCAATCTGCTTGAGCGCCCGGTTCAGCATCACATCGTCCACGCGGATGCCGACCTTGGCCGCCAGCTGCAACTCAAGGCTGGCGATGATCATGCGCTCCAGCACCTGGCGTTTGAGAATGGCGTCCGGCGGCATGGGCGTGCGGCGATCCATGAGTTGCTGACGAATGATCCTCACCCGCTCTTCCAACTCAGTGCGGGTGATGACATCGTCGTTCACCACGGCCACGATGCGCTCCAGGGTGAAGCGGGTGGCGGCACTGGAAGAGGGGGAAAACAAACCGAGGGTCACCGCGGCGGCGAACAGGGGCATCAAAAAGCGCATAAAGACGGGTCTCTGCAATAAATCAGGGCGAACGGTAACCAAGAATACCACGTTCCAAAATGCTCTCTATGGAGTTGCCGATGGTGCCCAGCCCCTTCAGCTCCAGTTGCAAATAGAGGGAGCGGTTGCTGTCCCGCTCATCATCGGGCCCGCCGCTGGTCCCCACCAAATAGCGCCGGCTGGTTACGCGCACCACCCAGCAACAGCTTTCGTATTGAATCCCGGCCAAGGTTTCCAGGGGCCGGTGGTCATGCAGCGAGTAGTTCCAGCGGCCGACGATTTGCCAATGGCGCCGCAGCGGCCACAGCACGGAGACATCGGTTTGCAGCAGCGAGTTCCGGCGAAAGCGGTAGGCGGCGTTGAAGATGCGTTTGGGTCCGTTTTGGTAGTGGAACTGCAAACTGGCCCGCTCGGTGCGATCGATTTCTGGGCTCCACTGCAGGTCGGCCCTGAGGTACCAGGATTTGGCGGGACGGATGTCCAACTCGCCGATGTAGTCCGAGGCGCGGCGGGTTTCCGGGAGGGTGCCACTGAGTT
>DRLM01000094.1 GCA_011375345.1 Gammaproteobacteria bacterium | reverse complement strand
TAACCCTTACTTTATGCAACAAAAAGAGGCCTGTTTCTATAGGGGTGGTGAGATATCCGGGCTAGCCCGCATTTCTCCCCCCCCTTCTACTGTGACGGTCCAATGGCACGCCCTGGCTGGCTTTCGCTCGGTCGGAGTGCTCGACATAGTGTCAGCTATGCCTGCGCGCTCCTCGGTCGCGAAAGCCACCCATGCCACACCCTTGCTCCGTCTCGCTACGAACGGTGGTGAGAAATGCGGGCTAGCGGATATAGACCCGGGTGCCCACACTCACCCAGTGCGCCAGTTCGTCTACCTGCTCGTTGGTCAAAGCAATGCAGCCCTGGGTCCAGTTGGCCAGCTGGTGGACCTTGCGGTTGCCGCTGCCGAGGCCGTGAATCCCGATATAGCCGCCCAGCACGGTGTTTTGCGGCGGGATCGCACCCCGGAACAGTGCCTGGCGTATGGCGTAGTAGGTGTCAAAGTCGATGAGTTTGTGACGGAAGGCGTACTCGGCGTGTTCATGATTGGGATAGTCCAGGCCGAAAAACAGATGATAGCGGCTGTCTTTGTTGACCCAGGCGATGCGGAACTGTCCCAGCGGTGTTCTGCCGTCTCCCTTGCGCCGCTCCGGTGCAAAGCCGCCCCGGCCCAGGGAGATGTTGTGAAACAGGCGCTTGATCTTGCCGTTTTGAACAACGGCCAGTGTGAGTTTGTGGGTGTCGATTTCTATCCACGGCCGCGCCTCCGTACTGGCCTGCAGGGGTGCCGCGAGGCACAAGCACTGAAGCAACACGCCAATGGCCGATATATAGCGCATGGTCACAAACATCCCACAAGCCCTGAAGGCATGGATTATTGTAACTTTGTAGCGTCACACGGGCACAGAACTTGACTATTGAACACAATAGCGCATATTAACCACCACGGACGAACTTCAGCCGTCTCAGACAGGAACAGCATGAGACATTTTAGCCGGGCCGGATTCATACGTTGCTTGCAGGTGCTGCCTGTTGCCTTCCTGTTGCTGGTGGCCGATCCTGCCACGGCGGCCACCTTTCCCTGGCCGGCCAAAGGCGACCAGCTTGTCGGTCGTCTGGGCACCGCCGTGGTGGCTGCCGGTGAGACCCTGCTGGACATTGCCCGCCGCCATGATCTCGGTCTGGAAGAAATCGTCGCCGCCAACCCCGGCGTGGATCCCTGGCTGCCGCCGGTGGGCACGCGGGTGGTGTTGCCCACCGAATATGTGCTGCCCCCTGCACCATGGGAAGGTATCATTGTCAATCTGCCCGAGTTGCGACTGTACTACTTCCCGCCGCCCGCCAAAGACGGCAGCCGGGTGGTGAAAACCTATCCCCTGGGAATCGGTTCCGAGGGTCGGGCCATTCCTGCCACGGTTACAAAAATCGTCGAGAAAAAAGTGGATCCCGCCTGGACGGTGCCTGCCTCCATCCTGGCCGAGCACGCAGCCGAAGGCATGCCCCTGTCCAAGGTGGTGCCACCGGGACCGGACAATCCGCTGGGCCGTTACGCCATGCGCCTGGGCTTGACCAGTTATCTGATTCACGGCACCAACCGGCCCTTCAGCGTGGGCATGCGTATCAGCCATGGCTGCCTGCGCATGTATCCGGAAAACATTGCAGAGCTGTTTCCCGATGTCCCCGTGGGCACCAAGGTGCACATTCTGAACCAGCCTTATAAAGCAGGCTGGCGCGACGGCGTGTTGTACCTGGAGGCGCATGCCCCCCTGGCGGAGGGCGGGCTTGAATCCCGCCAGAATTTCACGCCCATTGTAACGGCCGTCATCGCCGTCAGCGATCAGGCGATTGGTGACGCGGCCTGGGAAGAAGCCATGCGGGCAGTCAAGCAGGTCAGTGGTCTGCCCGTGCCGATCACTGCCCGCAAACCTTCCCCGCCACGACCGGCCGCGCAGCCGGCCGAAAGATGGCTGGTGCAGGTGGGCGCTTTCGAGGATGCTGCCGGCGTTGCCCGCATGACTGAGACAGTCCGCCGGCTGGGTTTGCCGGTGGTGACCCGTGCCACGGTCAAACGGGGGCTGTGCCGGGTCATGAGCGGTCCCTATGCCGGTTGGGATGCCGCCATAAGCGTGAGCCGGCGTCTGCGGCGCGCCACCGGCACGCCCGGGATTTTGGTGGCGGGTGAGCTGTTGGAATATGCCAAGGCCTGTGCCGCCACAGACAATCTCGTCTTAAACGACCAAGTGCCGTGAACGCGCACTGAAGGGGCGGGTGGGAACTAAAAGAAAAACCGGACGAACAGTTTACACTCATCCGTCCGGATTTGGACGTGCTGAACGAACTTCCTGAGTTCGCCCGCTACTTGCTCATCGCCTTTTTGAACATGCGGTCCGCTTTTTCGTTGGCGGCTTCGGCGGCGGACATGGCGTCGTTCGCTTCGCGTTGCACTTTCAGTGCAATGTCCTTCGCAGCAGCGGCATCGGCTTTTGCCTGCGCGGCGGCGCTGGCGGCGGCATCAGCGCTGCTTTGCGCATCGGCGGCCATCCGTTTGGCCTCGTCAGCCGTACGTTGCGCTCGGTCAATGGATTCTTGCAGCTCCTTCACGTTGACGCTGGGAGCGCAGCCACCCACCAACAAAGCGGCCAAGGGCAAAGCAAGAAGGGCGGTCCTTGATAGCATTTTTCGTATCCTCTCGGTTAGTCAGGTCCTGAGAAACGTTCAAGCTTGGCCGTATAGATGCACGGCTTGAGGCCGCATTATATGTGTTTTGGCGCTCAACGCGAATGCTTTGGCGCCGAGATTGTAAAAACTCCCCCGCTGATCGTCCCTGGCAATCCGCAGACAATGTGCTAAACCTAATTGAGCGGCACGGAAAACGAGTGTTTGTCTCAACTATTCCAGGTTCAGTCAGGGAGGATTGCGTGATGGGTAAAACAGATGTGCCTACCGGGAGGGTGACCATGGAGCGGCGGCTGTTCCCGCGCCCTGTTTGTCTCGTCCTGCTCGGGTTCTTGCCTGGCGTCATGGTGTCTTTTCCGGCCGGCGCCACCCCTTTGTTTACTGAAAGCTTTGAAGCGGCGCCGCACTACACCGTGCAAAACGGTGGCAGCAGTGGCAGCGGGAGTTTTTTCAGCGTGCTGTCCGGTGGTGGCCTGGATTTGGGTTATATCCCCGGCGGCATCGATGGCAGCGCCTATTTTGGGGGGCGCGACCTGGATGGTTTTCCCTCTTCCGGTCCGCCATGGCAGATCAGCTTCGATCCGGTGGATATCACGGGCATTGATGACGTCCAGGTGTCACTGGATTTGTCCGCTTTGAATGCTCCGGTGTTCGAAGACGACGACGTGTTGTCTCTGCAGTACCGTATTTTGAGCGGTCCTTTCAGTGGCCCCGCGATTGTTCTGGATACCTTTACCGGGGCGGCCGCCGGTGGTTTTCTGGAAAACGCCGGCACCGCCCTGAGCGAGGTCTTTGCAAGCTTTGACTATCACATCGCCAATCCCACAGACACCTCAAAATCCCTGCTGCTGGAGCTGGTGGTCACCGGCTTCGACGGCCTGGACGAGGCTTTCGCCCTGGACCGGGTGCTTGTCAGCGATGCCGGCAGTGCCGGTGGCGGCGCTGGTACTGGCTCTGTGCCCGAGCCGGGGGCACTGGCTTTGCTGGCCGGTGGTCTGCTGGCCTTGCGTCTTGCGCCTGCGCGAAAAGCCCGCCAGACTGATCCTGCCTGACTCTTCGCGCGGTGCTGCATCCCGTGGCACCGCGCGGTACAATGCGCCGGTCTCATTCACAATAACAAGCCGGCGTCGCCATCAGATCAAGTCCCACCATGATGCGTTTATCCGCTTTCGCCGTGCGCACGGCGCGTGCCATCGAGATGCTCAGCGAATGGAGCGGCCGCCTGAGCGCCTGGCTGGTGCTGGCCATGGTGCTGCTGGTGTGTTACGACGTGGCCATGCGCTACTTGTTTCAGGCCGGTTCCGTGGCCTTGCAGGAACTGGAATGGCATCTTTTTGCCCTGATTTTCCTGCTGGGCGCCGCCTATACCTTGAAGCACGACGGTCACGTGCGGGTGGATGTGTTGTATCAAAGCCGCTGGCTGGGTCCTCGCGGCCGTGCCTGGGTGGATTTGCTGGGCAGCCTTCTGTTCCTGTTGCCGTTTTGTACGCTGGTGATCGCCGACAGCGTTCCCTTTGTGGAAAATGCCTATGTCATTGGCGAAACCTCCCCGGACCCCGGTGGCCTCAGCCACCGCTGGCTGCTCAAGGCCGCCATTCCGCTGGGTTTTGTTCTGTTGGCCTTGCAGGGCCTGGCGCTGGCGCTGCGCAGCGCCCAAACGTTGTTTTTCCCGCCTGGCGGGCCGGAGCGTCGTTAAATGATCGTGGAAGCCTGGGCGCTGGTGATGTTCGCCGTGGCCGTGGGCGCCCTGATGATCGGCTTTCCCGTGGCCTTCACCCTGGGGGCGGTGGCGTT
Source organism: Gammaproteobacteria bacterium (assembly GCA_011375345.1). NCBI lineage: Bacteria > Pseudomonadati > Pseudomonadota > Gammaproteobacteria > Gammaproteobacteria bacterium. The sequence goes on along the minus strand of DRLM01000094.1, from coordinate 1,295 downwards.
GTTGTTCGGCGGCATTTTCCTGGGGCTGGATTTTTTCGAACTGCTGCCCCTTCGGGTCTGGGGCATCATGACCAATTTCACCTTGCTGGCGGTGCCGCTGTTCGTGTTCATGGGGGTGGTGCTGGAGAAATCCGGCATCGCTGAAGAGCTGCTGCGCACCATGGGGCGCCTGTTCGGCCGGGTGCGGGGGGGGCTGGCGGTGTCCATCGTGGTGGTGGGGGCGCTGCTGGCGGCCACCACCGGCGTGGTGGGGGCCACTGTGGTCACCATGGGAGTGATCGCCCTGCCCGCCCTGCTCAAGCACGGTTACCACACCCCGCTGGCCACCGGCACCATTGCCTCGGCCGGCACCCTGGGGCAGATCATTCCCCCCAGCATTATTTTGATTCTGCTGGGCGATGTCATCGGTGTGCCGGTGGGGCAGCTGTTCATGGCGGCGGTGGTGCCCGGTTTGCTGCTGATCACCCTGTTCATCCTTTATATTTTGATCATCGCCTGGCAGCGCCCGGCGGTGGCACCGCCAGTGACGGTACCTGCCGGCGCCGGGGACGGGCGGCTGGCCACGGCCGTGTTGAGAAGTCTGATCCCGCCGTTGCTGTTGGTGGTGGGTGTGCTGGGCGCCATTTTCTTCGGTATTGCCTCGCCTACGGAGTCCGCCGCGGTGGGGGCCCTGGGTGGCTTGGTGCTGGCCGGCCTGCGCGGCCGCCTGGCAGTGGGCAAACTCCAGGACGCCTGCCGCGAAACCTTGCGCATGACCAGCATGGTTTTTCTCATCCTCATCGGCGCCACGGCCTTCGGTTTGGTGTTCCGGGGCATGGGGGGGGACTTGCTGGTGGAGGATCTGATGCTGGCCCTGCCGGGAGGGCAGTGGACTTTCCTGGTTATCAGCATGGCGCTGATTTTTTTTCTGGGTTTCTTTCTTGATTTTCTGGAAATCTGCTTTATCGTGGTGCCCATTCTGGCGCCCATCGCCGAGGTGCTGGGCATCGACCTGTTGTGGTTCGCAGTGCTCATTGCCATGAACCTGCAAACCTCTTTCCTCACCCCGCCTTTCGGTTTTTCGTTGTTTTATCTCAAGGCCGCCGCGCCGTCTGAGGTGCGTATCACCCAGATCTACCGCGGTGTCATCCCCTTCGTGCTGTTACAACTGCTGACCCTGGCTTTGCTGGTTGTTTTTCCGGGCCTGGCCACCGGTTTCCCGGCATGGATGGATGCCCTGCAGGGTTTGTAGACAGGGTGCGTTCAGGGTGGATCGGCGGGAAGCAGCGCGCGCGCGGTGCGCTCTATCCAGTCCC
>DRLM01000093.1 GCA_011375345.1 Gammaproteobacteria bacterium | reverse complement strand
GGGGGGGGGGCCCCCCCCGCCAGTTGGGTCAGCAGCGCGGCGTGGGGGTGCAGCAGGGCGGCCCGCTGCCTGCTCCCGTCCTGGCGCCGCGCGGCCCAGGCCGCCAGCAGCCAGGGCAGGGGCAGGGCGGGCAGCCAGAAAAGCGCGGCGAAGTGGAGGTTCACGGCCCCGTCCTCCTGGAGTGGAAGGCCAAGGGTTCGGTTTGAAAAAAAGCCATCTGCATGCCGTTCCTCATCCTGACCCGCTGCGGGGGGCGGCCGGGGCGGGCTGCGTGGTGGCGCGGTCCGTGGCCTGCAAGTACCGGCGGGCGTGGGCGAACACTTCCGCCGGCAGCGCCGGTGGCGACGGATGGTAGCGGGCGGTATCGAGTTGGAGCAAGGTCTGACGCCAGGGTTCTGCCGCCGCACCCGCCGGGGGGGCGGCCGCTGTCAGCGCAATGCGGCCCAGGCCCAGGCGCAGCAAGGTGGCCAGGCGGTAGGCGGCCTCCCGGTGAGGCACCTCTCCCTTGCGCCAGCGGGTCTCCAATTCGTCCAGCCGCGCCAGGGCCTGGGCGGCGGGCGCCGGCGGGGTGCGGGCGGGCCGGTGCCGCAGCCACCAGGCCGTCCCCGCGAGGATGACGAGCGCGGCCAGGGCAGTGCCGCCGCCCAGCAGCCACGGTGTCCAGTCCGGCGCCGGTGGCGGGGTGATGTCCGCCAGGCGGGTGAGTAGCTGGTCGCGGTTCATGGCTGTCCTTGGTCCCGCCCTGGGAAGAGACTTCCCGGTTCCCCTCTTTGCCAAAGCGGGGACCAAGGGAGGTGGCGCGGGGTTTGCGATGTCACGGCAGGGTTTCCATCTGTTTCAGCATGTCCCGGTCTGTGCGCAAAGGCCGCCAGTGCACGCCGATGCGGTGGAAACGCTGCGTCAGCGCCTCGCGGCGTTCCTTCATGGCGGCGGCGTAGGCCGCGCGCAGGGTGGCGTTGCTGCTGTCGATGAGATGAACGGCGGCGCTGTCCGGTGCGCGCAGGCGCAGCAGGCCGGCGTCGGGCAGCTGTTCGTCAGCGGGATCCAGCAGCTGCAGGGCGGTGATGGGGTAGCGTTCCCGCAGGGCTTTGAGGCGGTCCAGCAGGGCCGGGCCTTCGGACCAGAAGTCGCTGAGCAGGCACAGTGTGGCGCCTTTTTCCAGCGCCCGTTCTGCGCCGCTGAGGGCCTGCGCCAGGGTGGGGGCGGGTGCCCCGGTGGCGGCGGCGGGGGCGGCGCAGGCTTGCAGCAGGCGCAGCACCGTCCCCAGCTCCCGCGCCGGCGGGAAGGGGCGGGCGCCGCCGGCTTCCACGGTTACACCGCTTACCCGCTCCTGTTGCGCCAGGGCTGAGAAGGCCAGCAAGGCCGCTGCCCGCGCCGCCCGCGCTGCTTTCAATTCCCCCCGGGTGCCGAAGAACATGGCGGGCCGCCGGTCCACCACCAGGTGCAGCAGCCGCTGCCGCTCTTCGTGAAAGACCTTGGTCATGGGCCGGCCGCTGCGGGCGGTGGCGCGCCAGTCCATGTGGCGCACGTCATCGCCGGCCTGGTAGGGGCGCATGTCTTTGAGTTCCATCCCCCGCCCCCGGTACAGCGACGGCGCCGGACCGGCAAAGCGGCTGCCCGCCCGGCCCTGCGCCCGGCGCCAGGCCAGGGTGAGGCTGTGGAGCTGCTCCAGGTCGGCGGTGCTGAGCAGGAGGGCGGACATGGGGTTTTTCCCTACGGCACCGGCACACAGTCCAGCAGGCGCTGCACTGCCGCCACCGCCCCCAGCCCTTCCGCCCGGGCGCTGAAGCTGAGGCCCACCCGGTGCTGCAACACGTCCGGTGCCAGTTCCAGCACGTCCCCCGGTTCGACAAAATCGCGTCCGGCCAGCAGGGCATGGGCGCGGGCGCCGCGGGCGAGGGCGAGGGTGGCGCGGGGGGAGGCGCCGCGGTCGAACCAGGTGGCCGCTTGCTCGTCCCAGGCTTTTGGGTCGCGGGTGGCGCCCACCAGGGTGACGATGTAGCGTTCCACCATGGGGTCCATATAGATTTTGTTGACGGCCCGGCGTGCGGCCAGCAGATCATCGGCATGGAGCACGGCCTCGGGTTTGACCGGGGCCTTCCCCTGGAGACGGGCGGTTTCCCGGCGCAATACTTCCAGCTCGTCCGCGGCGCTGGGGAAGTCCAGATTCACTTTCATCATGAAACGGTCGAGCTGGGCCTCGGGCAGGGGGTAGGTGCCTTCCTGCTCGATGGGGTTTTGGGTGGCCATGACCATGAACACGGGGGTGAGCGGCCGGGTGGTGCCGCCCACGGTGACCTGGCCTTCCTGCATGGCTTCCAAGAGGGCGCTTTGCACCTTGGGCGGGGCGCGGTTGATCTCATCGGCCAGAATGATGTCGTGAAACAGCGGGCCTTCGACGAAGCGGAAGCGGCCCTCGCCGGGAACGAAGATGTCCGTGCCCGTGATGTCGCCGGGGATCATGTCCGGGGTGAACTGGATGCGCTGGAAGGCCAGCGCCAGCCCGTCGGCCAGGGTGTGGACGGCGGTGGTTTTGGCCAGGCCCGGCAGGCCCTCCACCAGCAAATGTCCGGCGCTGAGCAGGCTGACCAGCAGGCGGTCGATCAGGGTCTCCTGGCCGACGATGACGGTTTGAATCTGCTGCCGGAGTGATTGGATCTGGGCGATAGTGTCGCGATTTTCCATGGTTTTCCAGTGATTGGCGGACATTCGTCGGGGCGCGTTATGATAGTACATTCCGCGCCGGGGGCGTGTGTCGAACAGCGAGCGGGGGAGGGTTGAGCATGGGGGCGTGGATGACGGCGGGGGAGGGGTCGGGCCTTGTCACAGCTCCCCCGCGTGGTTTTGATAAGGCGCGTAGTTTTTTCAAAGCTGGTGTGTACTGGGGGTTTGCGGCTGATGAATGTTGAGGGCCTTGGAGGCAGGGCCTGGATGGGCGTGGTGGCGCCGGTGGCGGCGGTGCTGCTGCTGGCGCTGGTTTTGCTGCTGACGGTGGAGCAGAAGGCGCCGCGGGAACCGGCCGGGGGGCAGGGGGCGGTGTTTACCGATTCTGTGGGAATCGAATTCGTGGCCATACCCGGCGGCACCTTTACGATGGGCAGCCCGCCGGGGGGTGATCCTGGCGAGCAGCCCGCCCACGAGGTGCATGTGCAGCCCTTTTTGATGTCCCGATACGAGATCACCCAGGCTCAGTGGGAGGCGGTGATGGGGGGCAACCCCAGTCTGTTTCGTCACCCCCAGCGGCCGGTGGACCGGGTGACCTGGCTTGATGTGCAGTCCTTCATTCAGGCGCTGAATCAGCGCGAGGGGGGGCGGCGTTACCGCCTGCCCACCGAGGCGGAATGGGAGTACGCCGCCCGCGCCGGCGGCGCAGGACGCTGGTTTTTCGGCGACGATCCCGATCTGCTGCCCCGGTACGCCTGGTTTGGCCAGACCAGCGAGAACATCGGTACCCGGCCCGTGGGGCGGGCCCTGCCCAATCCCTGGGGCTTGTACGACGTTTACGGCAACGTGTGGGAATGGGTGCAGGACTGTTATCATGAGAACTACCAGGGGGCGCCGCCCGATGCCCGGAACTGGCCGGGCGGTGACTGCAGCCAGCGCATGGTGCGCGGCGGCGGCTGGAACAGCCCCTTGGAGTATGCCCGTTCCGCTGTGCGGGGCAGTTACGCACCCCACCTGGACGATGCCAGCAACGGTTTTCGCTTGGTGTTGGAGCGGTGAAGGGCACGGTCCGGGGGAGCCAGGGGAGTGGCCAGACCAAAACGAGGCGAAATGCAGGCGGGCCGCCCCGTCGCACTAGGCCGGCCCGGGCGGGCCTTGCTATACTCTCGGGCTATTTTCGCCACCGGTCCGGGTTTTTGAATGCTGGAGGTATTGGATCTCGCCTGCGTGCGCGGTGACCGCCGTTTGTTCGAAGGTCTGAATTTTTCCCTGGAAGCGGGCGAGCTGCTTTACGTTCACGGCCCCAACGGGGCGGGCAAGACCACGTTGCTGCGTACCCTGAGCGGTTTGGTGCTGCCCGAGGACGGCGAAGTCCGCTGGGGCGGTGAGAACATCCGCCGTCTGCGCGAGGACTATTACCGGGAAATGGCCTACATCGGCCATTTGAACGGCATCAAGGACGAACTGAGTACCCTGGAGAATTTGCTGATTTCCGCCGCGCTCGCCGGCGTGCGGGACAGTGAGGACCGCGCTTTCGACGCCATCGGGCGTCTGGGGCTGAAGGCTTGCGCGGAACTGCCCGGCAAAGTGCTGTCCCAGGGCCAGAAACGCCGTGCGGCCCTGGCCCGTCTGCTGTTGGCCGGGGCCCGTTTGTGGATCGTGGATGAACCCTTCAACGCCCTGGACGTGAAGACCGTGGGCACGGTTCAGGCGGTGTTCAGTGAGCATTTGGATACTGGGGGGATGGTGGTGTTGACCACCCATCAGGAAGTGGCCATCACCGACCGCTCGGTGCGGCACGTGCGTCTGGGGGAATAACACCGGTGTGGGCGGCGCTGAGCTGCGTGATCAAGCGCGACATCACCCTGGCCCTGCGGCGGCGGGCGGATGTGCTGACCACGCTGTTTTTTTTCGTCATTGTGGTGAGCCTGTTTCCCTTGGGTATAGGCCCGGAGACCAACACCCTGCAGGTGATCGGCCCCGGCGTGGTGTGGGTGGCGGCGCTGCTGGCCTCCATGTTGTCGCTGAACCGGCTGTTTTCGGCGGATTACATGGATGGCACGTTGGAGCAGTTGGTACTGGCGCCTCAGCCGCTCGGGATAGTGGTGTTGGGAAAAATTGTTGCTCATTGGCTGCTGAGCGGCCTGCCCCTGGTGGCCATCGCGCCCGTGATGGGGATTCAGTACGGCCTCAGCGCTGACGCCCTGCTGATTCTGGTGGTGGCCTTGTTGCTGGGCACGCCGGTGCTGAGTCTGATCGGTGCCGTGGGTGCGGCGCTGACCCTGGGGCTGCGTGGGGGCGGGGTACTGGTGTCTTTGCTGGTGCTGCCCTTGTACGTGCCGGTGTTGATTTTCGGCGCCGGGGCGGTGGACGCGGTGGCCACGGGGCTGGATCCCCTGGCCCATCTGCAACTGTTGGGCGCGTTTCTGGCGCCGGCCCTGGTGCTGGGCCCGCCGGTGGTGGGCTGGGCGCTCAGAATATCCATTGAATAACTGGGACGCGGGATGAGTTTTTTCAAGTTTTCGTCGCCGGCTTCGTTTTATCCCCTGGCCGGGAAAATGATTCCCTACTTCGCCATTCTGGCCGTGATTCTCACGGCTGCGGGGTTGTATCTGGGCTTTTTCGTGGCGCCCACCGATTACAAGCAGGGCGAGGGTTACCGCATCATGTTCATTCACGTGCCGGCGGCGTGGATGTCCATGTTTATCTACGTGGTCATGGCCGTGTGGGCCGGCGTCGGCCTGGTCCTGAACACCCGCTTGTCTTCCCTGATGGCCTATGCCCTGGCACCCACCGGCGCCATGTTCACCTTTCTCGCCTTGTGGACCGGGGCGCTGTGGGGCAAGCCCATGTGGGGTGCCTGGTGGGTATGGGATGCGCGGCTGACCTCCGAACTGATCTTATTGTTTTTGTATGTCGGTTTCATGTCTTTGCGGGCGGCCATTGACGATCCCCGCCGCGCGGCCCGGGCCAGCGGTCTGCTGGCCATCGTGGGGGTGATCAATGTGCCCATCATCTACAAGTCGGTGGAATGGTGGAACACGCTGCACCAAGGCGCGTCCATTACCGTGTCCAGCGGCACCACCATGGAGGCCACCATGCTGACCAGCATGGTGATCATGGTGTTCGCTTTCTGGATGTATACCATTGCCGTGGTTCTGGCCCGGGTACGCTGCGAGATTCTCGAAGCCGAGCGCAACAGCGAGTGGGTGGTGGCGGCCTTAAAGGAGGGTAAATGAACTGGGGCAGTTGGGGTGAGTTTTTCGCCATGGGCGGCCACGGGTTTTACGTATGGGGTGCTTATGGTGTGACGGCCTTGTTCATGATCGGCGAGGTGGTGTTGCTCGCGCTGCGCAGGCGAACTCTCACCCGGCGCCTGGGTCGTATGATACGCATGTGCGGAGAGGTGGAACATGAAACCCAGACATAAACGCCTGGTCTTTGTGGTGGTGGGCCTGGCGGGCCTTGGAGTAGGCGCCGCCCTGGTGCTGCAGGCTTTCAAGAGCAATCTTGTTTTTTTCTTCAGCCCGTCGCAACTGGTGGCGGGCGAAGCGCCCGCGGATCGGAACTTCCGCTTAGGGGGGCTGGTGCTGGAAAACAGTGTCCAGCGCCAGGAAGACGGCATCACCGTGGGTTTTGTCGTCACCGATCGGGCGCAAAACATCAAAGTGACTTATACCGGCATTCTTCCCGATTTGTTCAAGGAGGGTGAGGGCGTGGTGGCCATGGGCCGCATGGGACCTGACGGCGTGTTCCATGCCGAGGAGGTGCTGGCCAAACACGACGAAACCTATATGCCGCCGGAGGTGGCAGAGGCCCTGGAAGAGGCCCGGAAAAACAAGGGGGCCCTGCCCCTGTCCGTGAACCAGGTGGGGGGCGAGTAGATGATTCCCGAGATCGGTCATTTTGCGCTTATTCTGGCCTTGTGTCTGGCGGCGGTCCAGGGGACTTTGCCCATCATCGGCGCCGCCCGCGGCAACGCGGCCTGGATGGCCCTGGCCCGGCCGGTGTCCCAGGGCCAGCTCGCTTTTATCGCCGTCGCCTATGCTGCGTTGACTTATTCATTTATTGTCAACGATTTTTCGGTTCTGTATGTGGCCTCGCAGTCCAATTCCCATCTGCCGCTGCTGTATCGGATTTCCGGAGTGTGGGGCGGCCACGAAGGTTCGCTGCTGCTGTGGATATTGATGCTGTCTATGTGGACCGTGGCGGTGACCCTGTTCAGCAAGCGCCTGCCCGATGAAATGCTGGCGCGCGTCGTGGGGGTGATGGGTTTGGTGTCTGTCGGGTTCATCTCCTTTATTCTGTTCACTTCCGATCCCTTTGAACGCCTGCTGCCTGCGGCGCCCGACGGGCGTGATCTGAACCCCTTGTTGCAGGACCCGGGTCTCGCCATCCATCCGCCTATGTTGTACATGGGTTATGTGGGTTTCTCCGTGGCCTTTGCCTTTGCCATCGCCGCCCTGTTGGGAGGCAGGCTGGACGCCGCCTGGGCCCGCTGGTCGCGGCCCTGGACCACCGTGGCGTGGATGTTCCTCACCATCGGCATTGCCCTTGGGAGCTGGTGGGCCTATTACGAGCAGGGCTGGGGCGGCTGGTGGTTCTGGGATTCGGTGGAAAACGCGTCCTTCATGCCCTGGCTGGTGGGTACCGCCCTGATTCATTCCCTGGCGGTGACGGAAAAGCGCGGCAGCTTCAAAAGCTGGACGGTGTTGCTCGCCATCTGCGCCTTTTCTTTGAGCCTTCTCGGCACTTTCCTGGTGCGCTCCGGGGTTTTGAACTCCGTGCATTCCTTTGCCTCCGATCCCCAGCGCGGCCTGTTTATCCTGATCTTTCTGGTCATTGTGGTGGGGGGGTCTTTGGCCTTGTACGCCTGGCGGGCGCCCAAGGTGGGTCTGGGGGGGCGGTTCGATGTGGTGTCCCGCGAGTCCATGTTGCTGGCCAACAATGTCTTGTTCACCGTGGCCGCCGCCACCGTGTTGCTGGGCACTTTGGCGCCTTTGTTCGTGGATGCCTTCGTCGCCCTGGGCATCATGGAAAAAGCCAACAAGATTTCCGTGGGCGCGCCTTATTTCAACACGATGTTTGTCTTCCAGATGGTGTTCGTGGCCTTTCTCATGGGCGTGGGGCCCGTGGCGCGCTGGAAGACCGCCAGTGTGCCGGAGCTGGCGGTGCGCCTGAAATGGGCGTTCGCTTCCTCCGTTGCGGTGGCCTTGCTGCTGCCCTTTGTAATGGGTCACTGGTCATGGCTGGTGAGCTTGGGTTTGTGGATGGCCTTGTGGGTGTTGTTTACCGTCGTTCAGGGCGTTTGGCAGCGGGTGGCGCGGACCCCCGGCGGGGGCGACTGGCTGGGACGCCTGTTCAAGCAGCCCAACAGTTATCTGGGCATGCAGCTGGCCCATTTCGGCGTGGCGGTCTTCATCATTGGTGTGACTCTGGTAGGTGGCTACGAGCTGGAAAAAGATGTGCGCATGGACATCGGAGACAGCGTGGAACTGGGCGGCTACACCTTCCGCTTTGACGGTGCCACGGCGGTGCGCGGGCCCAACTACGAGGCGTCGCGGGGTATTTTCGTCGTTACTCAAAGTGACGAACCCGTCACCACCTTGTACCCGGAAAAGCGGGTCTACAAAGTGCAGCGCCAGCCCATGACCGAGGCGGGCATCGACAGCGGCTTTCTGCGTCATCTCTTTGTCGCCCTGGGTGATCCGCTGGGGAACGGTGCCTGGAGCGTGCGTTTGTATGTCAAGCCCTTCGTCACCTGGATCTGGCTGGGCTGCGGCTTGATGGCTTTGGGGGGGTTGCTGGCCATCAGCGACAAGCGCTACCGCGTCTTGTCGCGCAAGCAACGCCGGGCGCGTGGGGTGGTGGCTGCCTCACCCGGTGGCAAGGTTGCGCCCGCGCCCAGCCCGTCCATGAGCCGGGCGGAGGTGGGTTCGTGAAAGCAAAGTTTCTGATTCCTGTCGCTGTTTTTGTCGTGCTGGCAGGGTTTTTTTACGTCGGGCTCAACTTAAAGCCCAGTGAAATACCTTCTCCCCTCATCAATAAAGCCGCGCCCGGGTTCCAACTGAGCCTGCTCAAAGATCCGGCGGGCAGTTTTTCGCCGGCCGAGTTGAAGGGCCGGGTGTGGGTGTTCAATGTCTGGGCCTCTTGGTGCGGTCCCTGCCGGGATGAAATTCCTGTTCTGATGCAGCTGGCCTCCACCCGCGAGGTGCCCATCTATGGGCTCAATTACAAAGACACGCGGCAAGACGCCCTGCGCCTGTTGGAGCGCTACGGCAATCCTTACACCCGCTCCGCCTTTGATCCTGTCGGTAACGTGGGTATCGATTACGGTGTGTACGGCGTGCCCGAGACCTACATCATCGATCGCGACGGCATTATTCGCCACAAGCACATCGGTCCGGTGACGGAAGAGGTCATGCGCGAGGAACTGCTCCCCCTGGTGAGGAAGTTAAAAGGATGAAATACATGAGCTGCCTGGTGTTCGCCCTGCTGCTGACACCGGTTCTGGCCAAAGAAGCGACGCCGGTGATGGGTGATGCGGTCCTGCAGGAGCGCGTCATGACGCTGTCCAAAGAGCTGCGTTGCCTGGTATGCCAGGGCCAGTCCCTGGCGGATTCCCATTCTGATTTCGCCATCGACATGCGCAACAAGATCATGGACCTGATGAAACAGGGCATGAGCGACGGCGAAGTGAAGGACTACCTGGTGGCGCGTTATGGCGATTTCATCCTTTACCGGACGCCCTTCAAAGCCACCACCTTCTGGTTGTATCTTGCGCCGTTTGCATTGCTGATCACGGGCGGCGCGGCGCTGTGGCTGAGTTTGCGCAAACGGCGGCGCCAGGCGGGCGAAACAGAACCGGCCACCATTTCCGCCCGGGACGAAGAGCGGGTCAAACGGCTGCTTCAGGGCGGTGACACGGGGGAAGGCCAGGCATGACCATGTTTTTCTTTGTCGCGGCCTTGTTGGTGGCCGCGGCCTTGCTGTTCGTCATCCCCCCCTTGTGGCAGGCGCGCACGCGGCACAGCGGCGTGGCGCGGGATGAGGCGAATCTCGAGATTATTCGCGATCAATTGGATGAACTGAAGGCGGACCTGGGTAGCGGCACGCTGACGCAGGAACAATACGACGAGGCACGGGTGGAGCTGGAACGCCGGCTGCTGCAGGACGTGTCTGACGAGGCGTCCACGGAGACGGCGGCGGCTTCCCCCAGCCGGGCCGTGGCCATCGGCATCATGGCTCTGGTGCCGGTGGTGGCGGTGATCATGTACCTGGTCCGGGGCACGCCGGAGGCCATGGATCCGGAGGCGGTGGCAAAAATCGAAGAACAAGCCCAGCAGGCCGGTCACGCGGTAACGCGGGATCAGATTGAAGCCATGGTCCAGGCTCTGGCCGACCGCCTGAGAAACAATCCCAATGACGTGGAGGGCTGGCAGATGCTGGGCCGGTCCTACATGGCCATGGGCAATCTGCCCGCTGCCGAGCAGGCTCTGGAACAGGCCCTGGCCCTGGTGCCCAACAATCCGGATATCCTGGCGGACTATGCAGACGTGCTGGCCTTGCGCAACAACCGCAGCCTGTCCGGCCGTCCCCTGCAGGTGGTGCAGCGCATCCTTGAACTGGATCCCAATCACAAAAAAGCCCTGTGGCTGGCGGGAACCGGGGCTTATGACCGCGGTGATTACGCCACCGCATTAAAATATTGGGAGCGCCTGCAGGCCCTGGCACCGCCGGGCTCAGAGGAGGCGCAGCAGGTGGCCGGTATCGTCGAAGAAGCGCGCAGCCTGTTGGGCCAGGGGGCGGCGCCCGGGGTTGCGGCGGCCGCCGCCGGGCAGGTTTCCGGGGTGGTCAGCATCAGCGCCGAACTGGCCGGCCGGGTGAATCCCGCGGATGTGGTGTTTGTGTTCGCCCGCGCGCCTCAGGGGGGGGGTATGCCCCTAGCCATTTTGAAGGCCCGTGCCAAAGACCTGCCCATGCGCTTCAAGCTGGACGATTCCCAGGCCATGATGCCCGCGGCGCGGATTTCCAATTACACGGAGGTGACCGTCGGCGCCCGCATATCCAGGTCTGGCCAGGCGCAGGCACAAAGCGGTGATCTGGAAGGCCGCCTGAGTGGCGTGGCGGTGGGCAGCGACGATGTGGATGTGGTGATCGACACCGTCGTGCCTTAGCCGGGTGGGCGGGGGGACCCGCGGTGGCGCGGCAGGAAAGCACAATGGGTAAAGCGTCGGCAGGTCTTGCCGGCATGGTGGCATTGACGACGATGCTGTTGGCCGCCTGTGAAGCCACAGCGCCGCCACCCGATCGACTGCAGCCGGGGGAGCCGTTTCCCGCGGTGACGCTCACCGACCTGGCCGGCGGGGAGGTGCCGTTGTCCCGCTGGCGGGGGCGCTTTCTGGTATTGAATGTGTGGGCCACTTGGTGCGCGCCCTGCCGGCGGGAGCTGCCCGGCCTGCAGGGGCTGAGCGAGCGGCTGGACCCCGGGCGCTTCGCCGTGGTGGGCCTGTCTATGGATGATGACCCGCGGGTGGTGCGCGAATATCTGCGGGACCGGGGCGTGCGCTACACCAATTATATTGATGCCCGATGGCACGTGGTGGACAACATTCTGGGTCTGACGGTCTATCCGGCCACCTACTTCATCTCGCCGCAGGGGGTGTTGCTGGCGCGCATGGTGGGGGAACAGGATTGGGCCGGGGAGCGTATCGTAAACGCTTTGGAGGCGGCCTGGCATGGGGAGAGGGGGGCACTGTCCGCCATGGCTGCGGGCCGTTGAGTCACTGTTTTTGAGGAGGGGGAGTTATGCAAAGCCGACACCGTGGTAAAACTTATCCGATGGCGGCCCTGCTTGGTTGCGCCATGTTGTACAGCGCCATTGTCCAGGCGGCTGATCCCGCCCATGGGGCCCGCGTTTTTCAGGCGCAGTGCGCCAAGTGTCACGGCAGCGACGGTGCGCCCACCATGCCGGGTGTGCCCGATTTCAGTCGTGGTGCGCCGTTGATGAAATCCGATATCGAGCTGTTGAAATTCATCCGGCGGGGACGGGGCATCATGCCCGCCTATCAGGGCCTGCTTACGGACAATGACATTCTCGATGCCATTTCCTATCTGAGAACCCTGCGTTGAACAGATTGCAGCAGAACAATTTCTTTCTGTTGGTGGCAGCGGCCCTGTTTTGCGCCAGCCACGCCCACTCCGCGGAGCGCCCTTATCGCGTGCTGGAGACCTTCGGCGTGGGCGCTGAGGTTTATGTGCGGTCTCTGGCGGTGGACGAAAAGCACAACAGCATCTGGGTGGGCACCTCCGTTGGCGTGCACGAAGTCGACTTGCCCACCCGCGAACCCCGCAATACTTTCACCCGTGAGCAGGGCCTGGCCAATGAGTACGTCTTCGCCATGCTGGTCGACCGGCAGGGCGGCAAATGGTTCGGCACCAATGGCGGGGGGGTGTCGCGCTATTGGCACGGGAAGTGGAAAACTTATTTTCCCATGCATGGCCTGGCCGACTACTGGGTGTACGCCCTGGCGGAGGCCGGCGACGATACGGTGTGGATAGGCACCTGGTACGGTGCCAGCCATCTGGATCCCGCCACCGGGCAGTTCACCAACTATGTGGACGAACTGGTCAACGAGTGGGTGTATGGGGTGGCCATCGACCCGCACCAGCGGGTCTGGTTTGCCACCGAGGGCGGTGTGTCCATGTTTGACGGTGAGCAGTGGACCTCGTGGACCCACAAGGACGGTTTGGGTGCGCCCAACACCGACAACCTGCCTATCAGCCTCAACACCGGTCTGGGTACGCGCTCACGCCACGATCTGACTGTCCTGGTGGACGGCGAGCCCAGCTACAACCCCAATTACGTCTTTTGCGTCACCGTCGCCCACGATGGTTCGATTTGGGTCGGCACCTGGGGCGGTGGTGTGAGCCGTTTCGATGGCGAGAAGTGGACCAACCTGACCACCGCCGACGGCCTGGCCAGTAACATCGTGTTCAGCATGACCCAGGATGCAGCGGGTGACTGGTGGTTTGGCACCCGCAAGGGCCTGTCCCACTACGACGGCAAGACCTGGCAGACCTTCTCTCGCCGGGAAGGCTTGTTCGGTGACAGTGTGTACGCCGTGGCAGCGGCGCCCGGCGGCGATATCTGGGTCGGGACCCGGCGTGGCGTGGCCCGCATAGGCCGATGATTGAATGAGGTTGACAGCGTGAGGCTTGGATATCGGGGCGTGGCCCTGTTGCTGGTGGTGGCGGGCGCCGCCTTGGTGGGGCTGTCGCAAATGGCGGCCAAGCCGGACGCCGGCGTCGCGGCAGCGCCGGCGCCCGCAGCGCAAGGGGCGGTCCCGGGGGCGGATGCCCTGCCGGCGGATCATCCCGCCATCCCCCCCAATACCGTGCTGGCGCCGCCGGGCCGGTCCCGTTTTGTGCATTTCCGCGTGGGGGGCCGCAACGTCAAGAGCATGTACGTTGATGGCAAGGTGGTGTGGATCGGCACCTCAGGCGGTGTGATCCGCTACGATGCCGAAGCGGACAGCTATGAAATGTTCGACAATCAGACGCCAGGCATTTTGTCCAACGGCATTTTCCACGTCAGCAAGCTGGGGGACAAAGTGCTGCTGGGCACTTACGGCGGTGGTCTGTCGGTGTTCGATCCCGCCGCGTCCACCTGGCGCAACTACAATATTCCCGACGGCCTGGCGGATCAGTTTGTGTACGATGTGCTCAAGGCCAGCGACGGTGATGTCTGGATCGCCACCTGGTCGGGTGTCAACCGGGTGCGCGGGGGTCGGCTGGACGATCCTGCGGCCTGGGAAACCTTCACCGTGGAAAACACCGGTGGCGGCCTGCCCAATCCCTGGGTCTACGCCCTGGATGAAGGCCGTGACGGGGAAATGTGGTTTGCCACCGAGTACGGTCTGGCCCGCTACAAGGACGGACAGTGGACCCACTGGCAACACGAAGACGGCCTGGGCGCCTCCTACGACGTGGTGAAAAAATCCATTCAATTCACCAGCGACCCCGGCCGCGCCTCGGCCCATCACGCCCAGCAAAAAGCAGAGCAGGGCCTGCAAAACATCAATGTTGCCTACAACCCCAATTACATTATCTCCCTGGTGGTGGACGATGACGGTATCGTCTGGTGTGGCACCTGGGGGGGCGGCCTGGCCCGCTTTGACGGCCACACCTGGCGCAATTACACCACCGCCGACGGTTTGCCTTCCAATCACATCTTCATGTTGTACAAGGATCCTCTGGGACGGGTGTGGGCGGGCACCAGCAAGGGTCTGGCCCGCCTGAATGCCGATGGCAAGGGCTTTTCCGTGTTCACCATGGCGGACGGCTTGTTTGCGGACAATGTTTTTTCCATGGCCCAGGCGGCCGACGGGAGCATGTGGGTGGGCAGTTTCGGAGGTGTCGCGCGCATCGATCAGTGGTAAGCGCGTGCAGAGCAGGGAGGGTCGGTCCAGAAACTCGTGCCGGGGCCGATTTATAGGCTGGGCCTGAGGGAACGTGCACGACTGCACGCACAACACAACTATGCGCCATTGCCTTTGTTTGCGTCCTGCGCGGACGGCTTGCTCTGCCCCGTTCGGGGTGCGCCTCCGCGCCGGGGTTTAGAGGCGGTTCCATGACCAGCCTGGGAACCCGTCTGGCCCTTGTTATTTCCACGGTTTTGTTTGTGTTGATGGTGGCCGCCAGCCTGTGGCTGGAGCGTCAGCTCAGTGAAGCCATGCGGCAGGAGGAGCTGCGTCAGGCCCAGCTGCACGGCAGCACCCTCCTGGCCAGTCTGCAAACGCTGATGATCAACGGCCAGGGCACTCTGGCCCGCTCCTGGCTGGACCGCATGCACGGCGAGGCCGGCATTGTCGATATCGAAGTGCTGCGCCGCAACGGTGAAGAAGCGTTCACCGATCTGAGCACCGTGGAGGCGGTCAACGCCTTTTTGGGTCAGCCGCGTTTTCAAAGAGAACCCGTGACCCCCCATCACCAGGTGGAGGTGGATTCGCCGATATTCAGCCAGGCCCTGGAAGGCAAGGCGTCCGTGGATTGGAGCGCCGAAGGCCGGATGACCGTGTACATGCCCATCCCGGTGCGGCAGGAGTGTCTGACCTGCCACGGCTACGAAGACGCTTCCCTGCGGGGCGTGCTGAAGCTCGCCGTTTCCACTGCCGATGCCGAACGGCGGGTGGAAACCATGCGCAACCGTTTGTGGCTCATGGCGGGCATCCTGGTGGCGGTGTTGTGGGTGGCCATGTGGCTGGCGGTGCGGGTGAGTGTGCTGGGTCCCGTGGCCCGTTTGCGCGACGCCATTGTCGCCGTGGGCGAGGGGCGCCACGATGTCCGCCTGCCCGCGCCGGGCAGGGATGAGCTGGGGGAACTGGCGGGGGCCTTTAACCGCATGCAGGATGATCTGGCCGCCAGCGAAACCCGTGTCCGGGCGGTGATGGACAATGTGGTGGACGCCATCATCACCATCGACGAGCAGGGTATCATCGAGTCTGCCAACCGCGCCACCTTTTCCGTGTTCGGCTACGAGCCCCGCGAGCTGATCGGCAAAAACGTCGGTGTGCTCATGCCCGAGCCCTTCCGCAGCGAACACAACCACTATCTGGGGCGTTATTTTGCCACGGGGCAGTCGCGCATCCTGGGCGTGGGGCGGGAAGTGACAGGCCTGCGCAAAGACGGCCAGGAATTTCCGCTGGATCTGGCCATCAGCGAAATGCACCTGCACGGCAAGCGCTATTTCATCGGTATCGCCCGCGACATCACCGAGCGCAAGGAGCAGATGGCGGCCATCGAGTATCAGGCCCTGCACGATGCCCTGACCGACCTTCCCAACCGCACCCTCTTGTCCGACCGCCTGCGCCAGGCCGTGCTCAGTGCCCGCCGGGAACAGCGGGAGCTGGCGCTGATCATTATGGATCTCGATCATTTCAAAGAGATCAACGACACCCTGGGCCACCCCAACGGCGATTTGATCTTGCAGGAAGTGGCCGCGCGGGTGCGGGGCGTGTTGCGGGACTCGGACACCGTCGCCCGCCTCGGCGGTGATGAATTCGCCGTGCTCCTGCCCGCTGCCGATGTAGAGGATGCGGTGCACATTGCCAACAAGCTGCTGGGCGTTTTGGACCGGCCTTTTGAGTTGGAGGGGCAATCCTTTCACACCGGCGCCAGCTTGGGCATTGCCCTCTATCCCCTGCACGGCGAAGACGGCGCCTCCCTCATGAAACGCGCCGACGTGGCCATGTACGAAGCCAAGCGCAGCAAGACCGGCTATGCGGTGTACGATCCGGAAAAAGACCAGCACAGCCTGCGCAACCTGTCCCTCATGGGCGAGCTGCGCGGGGCCCTGGATGCGGGGCAGCTCACCCTGTATTACCAGCCCAAAGTGAATTTGCAGACCGGCCGGGTCAGCGGTGTGGAGGCGCTGGTGCGCTGGTCCCATCCCGAACACGGCCTGATGTATCCCGATGATTTTGTGCCGCTGGCCGAGCAGGCGGGGATGATTAAGACCGTGACCCTGTGGGTGCTCAGGGAAGCATTGGAGCAAAGCCGCGAATGGCTGCAATGGGGCATTGACATCAGTGTGGCGGTGAATCTCTCCGCCCGCAATCTGCAGGACAACACCTTCCCGGTGGAAGTCTCCAATCTGCTGCGGGAAAAACACAGCCCCTTGCCGCGCCTGCGCTTTGAAATCACCGAGACTGCCATGATGGTGGACCCGGAGCGGGCCCTGGACATCTTGAACACCCTGGGTGAAATGGGCATTCGTCTGTCCATCGACGACTTCGGCACCGGCTATTCCTCCCTGTCCTATCTCAAACAGCTGCCGGTGGCGGAACTGAAGATCGACAAGTCCTTTGTCATGGGCATGACCGTGGACGAAAATGACGCGGTGATTGTCCGTTCCACCATCGACCTGGCCCACAACATCGGCCTGGTGGTGGTGGCGGAAGGGGTGGAAGACCGCGACACTTACGACATGCTCTCCGATCTGGGTTGCGACGTCGTGCAGGGCTACTTCGTCAGCCGGCCCATGCCGCCGGGGGAGTTGATCCGCTGGTTGCAGTCGCCGCCCTGGGGCGTGGGGGATTAACAGGCTGTTGAAAAACACCGTTTTTCGGCAGCCTGTGCCGCGGCGCGGGGATGCGCCGCCGTTTTCAATGACGGCAAGTCATTGAAAACGTGAGGAAGCCGGAAATCGCATTTTCGGCTTCCGGCGTTGAAAAAGGCCAGGACG
>DRLM01000092.1 GCA_011375345.1 Gammaproteobacteria bacterium | reverse complement strand
TAGTAATTTTCCTGTCGACCTGCATTCAAACACCGCGTTTCACGAACCACCCCCGAAAGCGGGGCACGCACGCCGGAGTTTGCGCGGCATAGCGCTCGTAGACCTTCCCCAGTTCCCGCCGCAGTTCCCGCTCCTCGTGCTGCCCCAGTTTGACGTACATATATACCAGCAGCGGAAACATCAGCAGGGTCAGAAGGGTCGGCCATTGCAGCAAAAAGCCAAACATGATCAGAACGAAGGCCACATATTGAGGATGCCGGATGCGGGCATAGGGACCGCTGGCAGCCAAGTTACCGCGGATCCGGGCAGCGTACAACACCCGCCAGGCTGCGGCCAGCAGCCAGAAGCCGCCAGCGATGAACACCATGCTTACAATATGAAACGGGCCGAAGTGGGGATTGGCTTTCCAGTCGAACAACATCTCCAATAAATGTCCTGCATCGTGAGACAGCCAGTCCACTTGCGGGTAATTGCCCTGCAACCAACCCGAGAGAAAATATATCGTTAACGGAAACCCGTACATTTCAGTAAAAAGGGCAACGAGAAAGGCCGAGAATGCGCCAAAACTGCGCCAGTCCCGCCCGGTGTTCGGCTTGAAAAAGCTGAATGCAAAGAAGATGAAGATCACCGAGTTGATAACAACCAAAGACCACAAGCCGTATGCAGGCGCGGCGTCAGTCATGACGGTGGTCTCCCTTGCCATGCCCGCCGTGCATAAACAGATGAAGCAGGGGGCAAGCCAACAATATCAGCCAGGGCAACCAGCCCAGAACATGGGCACGATGCTCACTCAGCAAAAAGAATCCAGCGATAAGCGCAAAGCCGATCAAGACCAGGCCGCTGCGAGAACGCCACCACGGCGTTTCCCGATCTGACTCTGTGTTCATATTGTCGCGCTCCTGTTTGAATGTAGATTGGGAAGGGAAACGGTACCGGCGAACAAGGCCCTGTATCAGCACGGCTCCGGCAAACGTCCCACCGCTGTTCCACCTGGACCCCCGTTGGGATGGCACCGCCACTGCCACAACGCACTTTCAAATCCGCTTTGTAAATTGCCGGCTTGCCGCAACCGCTCCCCATGGCTGGCAATACGGTAATGAATAATTTCCCGCACGCGATGGCAAGGCTGATCGCCCTTGTCCGCAGCGGCTATCTGAACGCCGGCAGCCGCAAACAATGACTTGTCGTCATTGAACATGACGATGCATCCCTACACCGCGCACAGCTTACCGTACAGGGTAAACCCCGGGCGCGACACCCAGGTCAAGGCTCCGAACAACGGTTCAGTTTGCTCGAACGCCCCTTGAAAAAAAAGGAGCCGGGAAACTGAGCGCTTACGCCTCCGGCTCTCAGTCAGCCGCCGTACCTTCGATCAGATGGCAGACGGTCAGGCCATCGGGAACGCCGTCAGGCAAGGTCCGCCAACTGCTGAGCGCCTGCTCCATGCGGGCCTGCAAGGCATTCAGTTCATCCAGACGGCGGCGGTTGTCCACGATCCGCGCGGCGATAATATCCCGCACCCGCGGACAGGGCGAACGTCCCTGGCCCGCCAGAGTGATGATCTCCTCCACTTCTTTGAGGGTGTAGCCCAGGCGCTTCGCCTGGTGGATGAAGCGCATGCGATGCAGATCAGCCGCCCCGTATCGCCGATAGCCATTGGCAGGATCCCGGCTGGGACGCAACAGGCCTTTCATGGTGTAGTGGCGCACAGTATCTGGCGTGACGCCGCAACGCTTGGCCAGTTGGCTGACGGTGTACATGGCACTTGGGCCCTATCGCCCGGAGACCGGCTTCACAGGGACACCCTTTTCAGACGCAGGGCATTGAAGATCACCGACACCGAGCTGAAGCTCATGGCCGCGGCGGCGATGATGGGCGAGAGCAGGATACCGAAGAAGGGATACAATACCCCGGCCGCCACCGGCACGCCCAGACTGTTGTAGACGAAAGCGAAGAACAGATTCTGACGGATGTTGCGCATGGTGGCACGGGACAGGCGCCGTGCCCGCACGATGCCCAACAGGTCGCCCTTGACCAGGGTCACCCCGGCGCTCTCCATGGCCACGTCGGTACCGGTGCCCATGGCGATGCCCACGTGGGCCTGGGCCAGCGCGGGGGCGTCGTTGATGCCGTCGCCGGCCATGGCCACGATGCGGCCTTCCCGCTGCAGGTGCTTGACCACGTCGGCCTTCTGGTCCGGCAAGACCTCGGCCTGCACCCGGTCGATGCCCAGCTTGGCGGCCACCGCCTCGGCGGTCTTGCGGCTGTCGCCGGTGAGCATGACCACCTCGATGCCCTCCTCGTGCAACTCACGGATGGCCTGGGCCGTGGTTTGCTTGATGGGATCGGCCACCCCGATCAGGCCGGCAGCGGCCTGGTCTATGGCCACGAACATCGCCGTCTGCCCCTCGCTGCGCAATTCGTCGGCCCGTGCCGACAAGGCTTCCGGCGCAACACCGAGCTGTTGCAACAGGGCCAGATTGCCCAGGGCCACGCGCTGGCCATCCACCATGCCGGTCACCCCCTTGCCGGTGATGGACTGAAAATCTGTCGCCGGCAGCAGTTCCACGGCGCGGCTTTCGGCGCCACGCACAATGGCGGCTGCCAGGGGGTGTTCACTGGCGCGTTCCAGGCCGGCAGCCAGTTGCAGCAGGCGCTTTTCATCCACCCCCGCGACCGCTTCCACCGCCACCAGCTCGGGGTGCCCTTCGGTGAGGGTGCCGGTCTTGTCCACCACCAGGGTATCGACCTTGCGCATGACCTCCAGCGCCTCGGCGTTCTTGAACAACACACCCATCATGGCGCCACGCCCGGTGCCCACCATGATGGACATGGGCGTGGCCAGACCCAGCGCGCAGGGACAGGCGATGATGAGAACCGCCACCGCGTTGATCATGGCATGGGCCAGGGCCGGCTCGGGCCCAACGGCATACCAGACGATGAAGGTGACGATGGCGGTGACCACCACCGCCGGCACGAAGTAAGCGGACACCACGTCCACCAGGCGCTGGATGGGCGCGCGGGAACGCTGGGCCTCGGCCACCATGTTGACGATCTGCGCCAGCAGGGTGTCGGCACCCACCTTTTCCGCCCGCATCAAGAGGGTGCCGGTGCCGTTGACAGTGGCCCCGATGAGATGGTCGCCGCGGGTCTTGGTCACGGGAATGGGTTCACCGGTGACCATGGATTCGTCCACGCTGCTCTCACCCTCCAGCACCTCGCCATCCACCGGGATCTTTTCCCCCGGCCGCACCCGCAGCACGTCGCCCACCTGCACCTGCTCCAGGGGAATGTCCTCCTCGCGGCCATCCTCGCGCACGATGCGGGCTGTCTTGGGCGCCAGGCCCAGCAACAGCTTGATGGCGGCATTGGTCTGACTGCGGGCGCGCAGCTCCAGCACCTGGCCCAGCAGCACCAGGGCGGTGATGACGGCCGCGGCCTCGAAATACACCGGCACCACACCCCATTCATTGAATACCTCGCGGGGAAAGATATCGGGAAACAGCACCGCCACCACGCTGTAGAGCCAGGCGATGCTCACCCCCAGCCCGATGAGGGTGAACATGTTGAGGCTGCGGTTGATCACCGACTGCACCGCGCGCACGTAGAAGATCCAGCCCCCCCACAGCACCACCGGCGTGGCCAGGATCAACTCCAGCCACTGGCGCAGCCTGGGATCGATGAGCCCGGCCATGGCCTCCGGCCAGAATTCCGCCGCCATGGCGCTGAGGAACACCGGAATGGCCAGCGCCGTGCTGACCCAGAAGCGCCGGCTCATGTCACGCAGCTCGCTGTCGTCTTCCTCCACTTCCACGGTGCGTGGCTCCAGCGCCATGCCACACTTGGGGCAGGTGCCGGGATGGTCCTGCACGATCTCCGGATGCATGGGACAGGTGTATTCCACCTTGCCGGCCGCCGCAACCGGCACCCCCTTGGGCTCCAGCGCCATGCCGCACTTGGGGCAACTGCCGGGATGATCCTGCACGATCTCCGGGTGCATGGGACAGGTGTAGAGCTGCCCCCCGGCCGCCTCCGGCGCCGGTTGATGTTGATGGCCGTGGCCACCATGGGAACCGGACTCGCAACAGCCGTGATCGCGCCCCCCATCCTCTTTGAGATAACGCCGGGGCTCGGCCTTGAACTTGTGGAGACAGATCTCGCTGCAAAAACTGTAGCGCCGGCCCCCGTGGTCAAGGTGAAAAGCCGCGTCTTCCGGCACGTCCATGCCACAAACCGGGTCGGTGCGCATCATCTGTCCCCTGTTTTGTTGGGGCTCCCCTGCACCTGGCAGGGGAGCGGGCTGCATCAGGCCGTTGCCAGGCTCCTAGTCCGCCATCTCCTCGTCGGGAGGATCGTCCATCTGGTGCTGCTGCAGCATGTGCTCCATCATCTGGCCCATCATGCCCTGCATCATATCCAGGCGTTGTTGCAGTGCTTCCACATCCGGCATGCCACCGGAACCCTTCATCATGGCCCCTTGATGCTGCCCGTCCATGCCGCCGGGCATCCTGCCCGACATCATGCCCTGCATCATGCCCATGCCTTTGTGCATGGCTTTCATGTGCTCCCGCATCAGCTTGCGGCGCTCTGCCGTGCTTTTGGCGTGATGAATCTTGTCCATGATTTCGTGCATCTTCACCATCTGCCCGTGCATGGCGGACATGTCCATCATGCCCTGCCCACCCTGCATCATGCCGGCCATGGGCGCCCCGCTTTGGCCCTTGCCATGATGATCCCCGTCAGCCATGGCCGGGAGGGACAATGCCACGGTGGCCACGGTCATGCCTGCTATCAGCGTTCGTTTCATTGTCTTGCATCTCCTTGAAGTTGCTTGCCATGATACCCGGCGCCCCGGCGGGGACGCCCTGCTGCGCCCATCATCAAACCGGCGCCGCTGTGCGCCCGCCACAGGGCCCAGTGTAAAACCCAGGTCCTGCACCCAGGTCAAGGCCGTTCCTAATGCTGCACAGCGGCGCGGGGGCAGTCGTACCTGCGGCTCAGCGTCTTCTGCCGATGAACCAGAACACTGCTCCCGCCAGCGCGCCCAGGACCACCACCAGCCCCCCCCAAAACAACCAGTGGTAGCCCGTCAACATGCCCGATCCGTGCATGGTATTCATCATATCCGGGGACATAGGTCGCCTCCTGCCGCGTCCAGTACTCGTTCTAAGGTTCAATGGGCATGGTCATGGCCATCGCCACTGTCCACATCGTCCATGCCGCTGAAATCCATGGTGGCCGCCCCAGGGCCGTGGTCATGCTCATCGCCGTGGGCATGCTCGTGACCCTCCCCCCCGGCCTGGGGCAGGGACATAACGCCCAGGCCGTAGCGGTAGACCAGCTCGCCGCCGTGCCAGGCCGTGGAGGCCAGCACACCGCCGGCCAGTGCCATGCCCAGCACAAAGGCCCGGCCCAGGGTTTTGCTGCGGCGTGTCCACAGGATGGACCAGGCCGCCAACATCAGGAACAGGATGATGGTGGCAACCGCCCAGTTTCTGTGATCGGTCATGGCCAGATGGGAGGGCGTGTCATGGTTCACGGTGTTGTAGGCGTACAGGCCCGTGAGGCCGGTGATGACCATAAATCCGGCGCCGAACCACAGGGCCCAGCGGGCCACTGTCTGCCACTGCTGCCGCAGGGGCGGCTTCACAAACGGCGCGACGATGAAAAGCCCGGTGGCCAGCGACAGCAGGGCCACGGTGAAATGAACAAAAATAGGATGCCAGTTGGGAATGATTTCGAACATTGATTCGTCCCGCTTGAAAAGTAAACTCCAACGCCCACGGCCCCTTCCCGGGAAAACCCGGGAAAACAACCGGCCCCCAGGGGGAAACCGCCACCTCCCGCTTACGTTCCGCCCGGAAAGTTCTGCGCCCGGCCCGGCCGCGGCTGGGGCGCAATGGCACAAAACCCCTGCGGCCTGACCCCCAGCGCAGCGTTGAACTTGCTCGACATGTTCTGAAAGCCGATGAGCCCGGTCAGCTCGATAATGGCGTCGTCGTCGAAATGACGGCGCAAGGCGTCCATCATGGCCGCATCCACCTGGCGCCCGCTCAAGGTCACCGCCTCGGCGTAGGCCAGGGCGGCTTTCTCTTCCCCGCTGTAAAGATCGCTGCCGGCAAACTCCGCCAACGCCGCCAGCTTCTCATCGCTGATGCCCCGCTTGAGCGCGGTGGCGGAATTGATGTCCACGCAAAACGGGCACCAGTTGAGCTGGGACACCCGCACCGTCACCAGGGTCCGCAAGGCCGGCGCCAGGGGCGATGAGCCGCGGTCGAAGGCGCCGTAGAGCAGCGCCAGCGCCGCGAACACTTTGGGTGACCGGCCCCACAGGCGCGCCGGCTCCAGTACTGCGCCGTATTTCCGCTTTTGGTTCCAGAAAAACAGCCGCACATACCAGGGAAACCTGTGCGCTGCCGGCGTGGTGATGTAAGGCATGGCGCGCCCTCCGTTTTGGTCTGTGAACAAGGCAAAACATGCCGCGGCCTATTTCCCGTAGTACACCCCGCCCTTGTGCTTGCCACCGTCACCGGTCTTGAACAGAATCATCATCTGATGCCGGCCGGGATGGCCCAGGTCATAGCCGGCCATGAACCAGTCACCCATTTTCATGGCGCGCTTCACCTCGGCCTGACCGCCCGGATGGATGACTTTGGTGTTCATGGCCAGATCGGTGATGGCTCGCCCGCCCTTTTCCACCTTGATCATAAAATCGTGGCTGCCGCCCATCGCCTTGCCCGGCTGGGCCGGCATCACGTGGAAACTGACGGTGTAACCGTCGATCTCTTTTTTCACCAGGAACATCCCGTCCTCGCGGGATGCCATGGCGGCCTCGTGGCTGTGACTGTGACCGTGGCCGTCACCATGGCTGCCCGAGGCCTGCGCTGATGGCAGCGCCCACGCAAAAGCCATGATAACGCCAGCGACCAGGGCGACATACGGATTGCGTTTCATGAACAACTCCTGAGAAATGGACAATGCGGCCCGCGCCACGCGGACCCTTCATGGCTACCCACACTACCGCCGCCAGGCTGACGGCGCCGTGACCGGTGAATGACAATCATGTAATGTTCGCGTCATCTTCGTGGCAGGTCCGGCAGCTAGCATGTTGCCGTGGATTCCCTCACCCCAGGCCCTGCCAGGGCGGGAGAGGGGCCTTGCAACACCCACCGGGGAGAGCGGAGCCTTGGCACTGCGTCTGAACAGCCCATGAAACTGCTGATTGTCGAAGACGAGGCGAAAACCGGTGAATACCTCCGGCAGGGCCTGGCCGAGGCAGGCTTTGTGGTGGATCTGGCCCAAAGCGGCCTGGACGGTTATCACCTGGCCATGACCGAAGACTACGATGTGCTGATCCTGGACATCATGCTGCCGGACGTGGACGGCTGGCGCATTTTGAAATCCCTGCGCGAGGCGGGCAAAACGGCGCCCGTGCTGTTTCTCACCGCCCGCGACAGCGTGGACGACCGCGTCAAAGGCCTGGAGCTGGGGGCCGACGATTACCTGGTCAAACCCTTCGCCTTCGCCGAACTGCTGGCACGCGTGCGTACCCTGGTGCGGCGCGGCACCAGCCCCTTGTCGGAGTGGACCCTGCGCATCGCCGACCTGGAACTGGATCTGGCCCGCCGCCGCGCCCGCCGCGGCGGCCGGCGCATACATCTCACCGCCAAGGAATTCGCCCTGCTGGAACTGCTGGTGCGGCGCCAGGGCGAAGTGCTGCCCCGCTCCCTCATCGCCTCCCAGGTGTGGGACATGAATTTTGACAGCGACAGCAATGTCATCGACGTGGCCATACGCCGCCTGCGCGCCAAAATCGACGACGACTTCGCCGTCAAGCTCATCCGCACCGTGCGTGGCATGGGCTACATGATGGACACACCGGACAAGCCTTGATTATGACCCGGCCCGGCTCGTTGACGCTGCGGCTCACGCTGTTGTTCAGCGCGGTGGCCCTGATCGGTTTTCTCGGCTTTGGCTGGCTGGTGGGGCGCGCCATCGACCAGCACTTCAGCGCCGAGGATGTCAAGGAACTCAAAGTGGTGGCCCAGGCGGTGGAGACCCTGCTGGCCGGCCGCCCCCAGAGCGCCCCCCTGGCGCCGCTCAAGCAGCGCTTCGCCGATATCCTGGTGGGACACCATGGCGCCCTGCTCCATGTTCGCGACGCCGCCGGCCGCCTCTTGTACGCCAGCCCCGCGCCGGATTTGTCCCGCATCCCCCTGCCGGCGCCGGCGCGCCTGGCCCGGGGCACGGTGCAGCACTGGCAGGACGGCGGCCACCACTACCGGGTCTATGTCAAGCAATACCCGGCCGCGGCGCCGGGACCTTACACCGTCATGGTGGCCGTCGGCATCGATTTCCATCTCCGTTTCATCGACGACTTCCGCCACATGCTGTGGCTGATGATCGCCGGCGGCATGGTCGTCATGGGTCTGCTGAGCTGGCTGGCCGTGCGCCAGGGACACAAACCCCTGCACCGCATCGTCGAGCAGATCAGCCGCATCAGCGCCGCCGAACTCAACACCCGCCTCGATCCGGACACGGTGCCCCGGGAACTCAAAGAACTGGCCCTGTCCTTCAATGCACTGTTGGAACGCCTGGAAGAGGCCTTCCGGCGCCTGTCCGATTTCTCCGCCGACATCGCCCACGAGCTGCGCACCCCCGTCACCAACCTCATGACCCAGACCCAGGTGGCGCTGTCCCAGGCCCGCGACGCAGACGCCTACCGGGAAATCCTCTACTCCAACGCGGAAGAGTACGAACGCATGGCGCAGATGATCAGCGACATGCTGTTTCTGGCCCAGGCGGACCGGGGCGCGGCCCCTCTCAACAACGAGCCCGTTGACCTGGCCGGCGAGGTGCAAAAACTCTTCGACTACTACGAGGCCTGGGCCGAGGACCGCCACGTCACCCTTGCGCTCGACGGCCATGCCCAACTGGCGGGTGACCGCCTCATGTTGCGGCGGGCGATCAGCAACCTGCTTGCCAACGCCATTCGCCATACCCCCGCCGGCGCCACGGTCTCAGTGCACCTGCAACAAAACGAACACCAGGTCCGGGTGGTGGTCCACAACCCCGGCACCGTCATTCCCGCCACCCATCTGGCGAGAATTTTCGTCCGCTTCTACCGCGTCGCCCCCGCCCGCCAGCGCAGCGGCGAAGGCGCCGGCCTGGGCCTGGCCATCACCCAATCCATCGTGGCCGCCCATGGCGGCGAAATCAGCGCCCGCTCGGACCAGGCGGGCACGGTTTTCATCCTGTGCCTGCCGCGCCGGACGGAGGCTGAGGCAGCTCAAGACACTGCTGAGTAGCTCAAACCGTTGCCAGACCCCTCGCGGTCACCCCACACCTCATCTGCGCAAACACCGCCTCCGGCACCTGGGGCGGCCACGAATCAGTCAGACCGTTCCCGTGCATGCTTTTCCCGGCCGGCACAGCAGCCTGGACCGCCCAGCTCGATGCCCTCGATGATGGGACAACCCGCGCCGCCGGTGCTGCAGCGCTGAATCAAGACATCAAGTTCATCGCGCAGCGCCTCAAGTTCCTTAAGGCGCAGCACCACTTCCCCGAGTTTCTTTTCCGCTACCCGCCGCACCTCGGGCCGGGCCGCGCCGGGATGCTCGCGCAAGGCCAGCAGCGTGCCAATTTCCGCCAGGCTGAAATTCATCTTCTGGGCCCGTCTGATAAACCGCAAACGCGCCAGATCCCCGTCGCTGTAGCGGCGCAGCCCCGCGGCCGAACGGCTGATTTTCCCCAGCAAGCCCCTTTTTTCGTAGTAGCGCAGCGTGTCCGCACTCAGATTGAGACGGCGGGAGACCTGGCCGATTGAATAGCCGCCTGCGGCCGCCGCGTCAGTTCCCCTGCCCTGTTTCATTCTCTTCCTCCAGGCGCCACTTCTGGATGGCATGGTGGCCGTAGTCGGCCACGAACACCGTGCCGTCCCGCGCCACGGCCACGGCCACGGCGGTATGTTTTTCACCCTCTCCGGCCACCCCGAAAACATTGAGAAAGGTGCCGTCGGAGCGGAATTTCTGCACCCGGTCGTTGTAGAAATCGGCAACCCACACCTGAGCCTGTTGATCCACGGCGATACCGGTGACGGTGGCAAACCAGCCGTTGAACGGGCCGTGAACATTCATGGCCAGAGGGCCGCCCCATTTGCGGAGAAAACGGCCGTCGGCACCAAAGACCTGCACCCGGTCGTTGTAACCGTCGGCCACGTACAAGGTGCCATCGGGCGCGAGGGCCACATCAGTGGGATAGTTGAACCGCCCCGCCAAAATGCCGCTCTCCCGGCTCGCCCCCCACTGGCGGATAAAACGGCCGTGCCGGTCCAGGTGCTGCACCCGTTGATTGTAAAAATCCGCCACGTACACATCGCCGTTTTTCCCCACCGCCACCCCGCCGGGCGCGTCAAACTCCCCCGGTCCCCGGCCCGGACGGCCAATGGCGCGGAGGAACTCACCCGCCAGAGTGAACACCTGAATGCGGTCGGCAAAAAAATCCGCCACGTACAGCTCGCCGCCGGCAAGCGCGATGTTCATGGGCCGCTCCAAGCGGCCGGCGCCGAATTCCCGTTTGAATGCACCGTCGAAATCGAACACCTGAATACGGTGATTGCGCGAGTCGCTGACGAAGACTTCAGAAGCCGACACCGCCACCCCCGTGGGGGCGTTGAACCGGCCGGGCCCGTCACCGGGGCCGCCCCAGGTTTTGATCAGGCGGTAGGGCGGCTCTTGGGGGGAAGGGAACCAGGCACAGGCCGACAAGGCGACAGCGACAAGCAGCAGCGCACCGAAGCGCGCGGGAATCCGCCAAGGCATACCTTTCACTGGGGCACCACCTCCACGGAACGCAAGGTGAAGCCGGCCTCGTCCACCAGCCGTTCCAGGCGCGCCTCGCCAAGTTCGGCCCCTGCCCGGACTTTGACGATGACCTGGCCCTGTGCCAGATCCATGTCCACCGCCTCCACCCCCTCGGTGCGAATCAGTTTCTTCTCAATGCCGTAGGCACAAAATGGACAGGCCAGGCCGTCCACCCGCAGGACGTACCGGGTGCCGGCGGCAAACACTGCAACGCTCCACAGCGCCGCCAGGAGGGCTGCAAGCCCGATCCGCTTTTTCATGTCAAACCTCCTGCTCTCCAGTCTACAGGCGCGGCGGGGCGCCGCCCCTACAAATGCCATTCCAGTTCAATCTTGGCCCGGTAGTCTGCGTTGTCCTGCCGGCTGCGCAAATCGCTGGCGACAGGAAACTGCACACCGCCCTTGACAGCAACGTTGCGCCAGGTCCAGAAGACACCCGGCGAGACAAACCACTCCGTCCCCCCCGTATCGGCCAGCGCCACGCCGTGTTGTTCCGCCCTCAGGGCATGCTCCACATTGAGTTCCACCAGCCACACGGTGTCGGGTTTGCGATACACGGGCGGGGCGGGCCGCCACCCGAGTACGGCGTCCACCCACCACTGCCCGCCCCGGCGCAGACCGGCACCGGTTTCACCGCTACGCCGGTAGCGCACACCGGCCCAGCGGTACCATTTCAAGCTTTCGAAGCCGTAGGTCAAACCCAGCAAGGTATCCAGCGTGCCACTGCCCAGGGGCGGGGCCTGGTCGTTGTCACCATTGTCCAGGGAAAGCTTCACCAGCAACGCCGCCGATTCCTGCACCCCCAGCCGGTCGGACCGCCAGAAGCGGTATTTGCTGAACACGCTGATGTCCCCGGCCCCGCCGCTGTCAGCGGCACCTGCTTTCACTTGGCGATAGGGCAAAACCACCCCTGCCGCCCAGTCGCCGCTCAGGCCGTAGCTCAGTTCCAGATCCAGATCACGGCGCCGGTCCGGCCCGGCTTTTTCGCTCTCGACACCCAGGTGCAGTTCCACACCGTTTTTGAACAAAACATGAGGACCGGGGCCAAACACGGGATCGTGCGCCCAGGCCACACTCAGGCCCACGGTCCACAAGAGCAGGGCGGGCAGCGGCCACGAAAGCTGAGACATTGCAGATCGTCCTCGAAAATTTCTTTTTCACAGCTTACGAGCTGGAGCCGGGTCCAGGTCAAGCCCACTCTACAAGGCAGGCCCGGCGGTTTATCCTATGGCCCGGTGTTGGCTGTGCGGAACCCTGAAATGAGTGACAAACCCCTGACCATCGGCCGCCTGGCGCGGGCCGCCGGGGTGAGCGTGGAAACGGTGCGCTACTACCAGCGCCTGGGACTGATCCACCAACCCGCCAAACCGCCGGTGGGCTACCGCACTTACCCGGCGGCGTTGGTACAGCGGATCCGCTTTATCAAACGCGCCCAGGGCCTGGGCTTCAGCTTGCAGGATATCGCTCATTTGCTGGAGCTGGGCGAGGGGCACTGCGCCGATGTGCGCCAGCAGGCAGAAGCGAAACTGGCCCAGATCGAGGCGCAGATCCACGCCCTGCAAGCCATGGGCGAGAGCCTCAAGGCGCTGATCCGCCAATGCGCCGCCAGCCGGGACCGGCCCGCCTGTCCCATGGTGCGCACCCTCACCCGGGAAGAGCCGCCCTCAACACCGTAGCGGGACAGGGCGTTTGTCCTGGCGGCCCGCAAACACGGCGGGCGAGCGCATGGCGCGGCAAAGACAACATCCAAAGGCTGCAAAATTCACAACCGGCCGGGCACCGCCGACCCTCTCCCGGTGCTTTTTTCCCGCCCCCTGGCCTGGGAAAATACGCCGGCGCCGCACCGGAGGGTACGCCCGCTACAGCGCCGCCAGCACCCGCTCCAGGCGGGCTTTCACCTCACCGGCCAGCTCCGCCACGGCAGGCCTGTCCACCAGATTGAGTACCGCCGCCGGGTCCATGAACTCCACCTGCACCGCGCCGCCCTCATCCTGGCGCACCACCACATTGCACGGCAACAGCAGACCGATGGACGGCTCGGCGCTTAAGGCCTTGTGGGCCAGGGGCGGATTGCAGGCGCCCAGTATGCGGTAAGGCGGCATGTCCGCACCCAGTTTTTTCTTCAAGGTGGCCTGCACGTCGATATCGGTGAGCACGCCGAAACCCTCTTTTTGCAGTTCAGCGCTTACTTTTGCAACGGCGCTGTCGAAGTCCAGCGCCACGGTTTTGCCAAAGCCATATTGCCTGCTCATGCGTTCGTCTCCTTTTGCATTTCGGAATCCGCATCCTTAATGATATGAAACCCACCCTTCACCACAATCACTGCGATGGTCAGGCCGATAATCAGGTCAGGCCAGGGCGAACCCAGCCAGGCCACCAACATACCGCCACCGATGACACCCAGATTGGCAATGACATCGTTTTTGGAAAACAGCCAGCTGGCCCGCATGTGCACCTCACCCTGGCGGTGTTTGTAAATCAACATCAGGCATATGGTGTTGGCAATCAATGCCACCAAACCCACCACCATCATCAGCAGCGATTCGGGCCCGCTACCGACGATGAAGCGGCGCACGATGTCGAACAACACCCCCAAACCCAGCAGCACCTGGAAAATACCGCTGAGACGGGCTGCCTTCGCCTTGGCCGCCAAGGACCGCCCCACCGCATAGAGCCCGACGGCATAGACCGTCGCATCCGCCAGCATATCCAGCGAATCGGCAATCAGCGCGGTGGAATCGCCGATGATGCCAGCGATGATCTCGGCGACAAACATCGCGCCATTGATGAGCAACAACTGGACCAGCACCTGACGCTGCTGCCGGTTTTTGATATCAATATCACATCCACATTCTGGCATATGCTGGTTTTCCTTGACGGCCTCCCCCACCCGCAGACGCGGACGCCCCCGCCCGATTCAGCCTATCTCATCTCCCGCAACTTCGCTTTGGAAAAGACGCCATAGAGCGCCGGGATCACGAACAGTGTCAACAAGGTCGAGGAGAAGAGACCACCCACAACCACGGTGGCCAGTGGCCGCTGC
>DRLM01000091.1 GCA_011375345.1 Gammaproteobacteria bacterium | reverse complement strand
GGAATGATCCTTGAGATACAGGGGCAGGGCACCCACCAGCTTGGCTCCCTCGCGCATCAGCAAATAGCGGGGATGCCATCCCGTGCCCGGTCCGAGGCCCTGGTGGCGCTCCAGCGCGTGAAGAAAGGCGTGGCCTTGAGTCAGCAGACCGTCCCATTCCCGGGCATTGACCCGGTCCAGGGATTCCACGATAGCCACGTTCATGTTCAAATCGCACTACGCTTGTTAGGTGTCGGTCCACAGTGAGACCAACAACAGATTGACGCGAAAAACGGCGCGGCGGGTGTGACGGGTGCCCGGCGCGGAATTATGAGGAGATTCCATGACAAGAGCCAACAGTCAATGCACGGCAGGCGCGGCCCTGATCCTGGCGCTGGCCACCTTCTCCGCATCCCTGTCTGCGCAGGGCCTTTCGGCGGACGAAATCATGGCCCGTTCGGCCCATGTGGACGGTGGACGCGATGGCTTGTTTGGCCTGGCCTTCACTTTCGAACCGGCCCGCAAGCCCAAAACCGAGCTGCGCTACACCATGGTATGGAAGACTTATCCGGATGATCCCAAGCTCGACACCAAAGTGATTTTCTACAGCGAATATCCACCGGATGACCACGGCAAAGCCTTCATGGCCTTTATCTATCATGGCAAAAAAGACGATCACTGGCTGTACCTGCCGGAATTGCGCATGGTGCGGAAGATCTCCCACGGCCGCCACCAACATCAACATGACAACGACGAGTTTGGCAAGACCCAGCTGACGCGGGGAGACATGGTGCCCAGGGCGCCAGACGCCGACCGCCACCGGCTGCTGGGCGTGGATGAGCGGCTGCGGGGGCGCTACTACAAGATAGAAAGCACCCCCCTGGCGCGCAGCGAGGAATACCCCTACGCCAAAGCGATACGGTGGATAGATGCCGAAACCTTCCTGCCGTGGCGCGTGGATTACTATGGCGAGCGTGGCGCCGAAGCGGTGAAACGTTTGCATTTCGACTGGGACAAGATCGGCTCGGCCTGGGTGTGGAAGAAAGTGGTGGCGGAAAACCTTGTCAACGGCAGCAAAACCACCCTGGATGTGAGCCATGTGCGACTCAATATTGGCTTGTCCGACAGGATCTTTTCCAAACGCAGTCTGATGCGGCGGCCGGAAAGCCTGAGGTAAGCTGGCGCCCGCCGGCCGGGATTTTGGAATTTTCGCAGGGGTGAGCTACTGCTTCCCCAGATGCTCCAGATACCGCTCCGCGTCCAGCGCCGCCATGCAGCCCGTTCCGGCTGAGGTGACCGCCTGGCGATAGATGTGGTCTGCCACGTCTCCCGCGGCGAATACACCGGGAACACTGGTGGCGGTGGCCTCACCCTGAGTGCCGCTTTTCACCTTGATGTAGCCGCCCTCCATTTCCAGCTGGCCGGCAAAGATGCCAGTATTGGGGGCGTGGCCGATGGCGATAAACACCCCCTGCACCCTGATCTCCTGCGTGGTGTCGCCGGACAGGGCTTTCAGGCGCAGCCCCGTTACGCCACTGTCGTCGCCCAGTACCTCATCCAGTTGACGGTTCCAGATGATGTCCACCTTGCCTTCTTTTTGTTTTTCCATCAGGCGGTCAATCAGAATCTTTTCCGCCCGGAAATGATCGCGGCGATGAATCACGGTGACTTTGGCGGCAATATTGGACAGATACAGGGCTTCTTCCACTGCAGTGTTCCCGCCGCCCACTACGGCCACGTGCTGGTTGCGATAGAAAAAGCCGTCACAAGTGGCACAGGCCGACACGCCTTTGCCCATGAAAGCCTCTTCCGAGGGCAGACCCAGGTATTTGGCGCTGGCGCCGGTGGCAATGATGAGGGCATCACAGGTATATTCTCCCGCGTCGCCTTGCAGGCGGTACGGGGGCTGGCCCAGGGTTGCGGTGTGAATGTGGTCGAAGACGATCTCCGTGCCGAAGCACTCGGCATGGCGCTGCATGCGTTCCATCAGCTCGGACCCTTGCACGCCGTCCGGGTCGCCGGGCCAGTTTTCCACGTCGGTGGTGGTGGTCAGCTGGCCACCCTGCTGAATACCGGTGACGAGCACGGGCTGCAAATTGGCGCGGGCGGCATAGATGGCGGCGGTGTATCCGGCAGGGCCGGAACCCAAAATCAGCAGTCGGCAGTGTCTGGTTTCGCTCATGAGGTGTAGTTGCCTTAGGTCAGTGATTGAGGGGGCGTGTGAGGGTGTCTCATGCCGGGACGGCCGCAAATCTTACGCAAAGCCCCCAAAGCGGTAAAGGGCCGGCGCCGCCCCGGGGTTTGGAGCGCGGTTTTGTTTTACGCGCCAGTCCCCTATAAAATAGTAATTTATTGAGTTACTTGCCACGGTAAGTTGGCACCAGGGATGAAAATATTGGCCGAACCCGCAAAGGGTCGAAAAAATCGACAGGCGCCCGCCGTGCCCGGCGCAGCCCCCCAGCGCGGGCTGCGCGAGAGCATCTTGCTGGTGCTTGGTGCCCTGGCGCTTTATTTTCTGATTTCCCTGCTGAGCTACGACAGCAGTGATGCCGGCTGGTCCCAAAGTGCCCGGAGCGGGGCGGTGCACAATCTAGGCGGGGTGGCCGGGGCCTGGTTCGCCGATCTGTTTTTTCACCTGTTCGGTTATCTGGCTTATGTTTTTCCCTTTCTGGTGGCCTGCAGCGCCTGGCTGCTTTACCGTGACGGAGGGGTGTTGGGGGGACGCTCCGGGGGGGCTTGGCACTGGGCGCTGCGGCTGACCGGCGTCGTCTTCACCTTGGGCGCGGGTGCCGGTCTGGCCCGGCTCTATGCCGTCAATCCCTTGGCGCTGCCACTGGATGGGGGGGGCATTCTGGGTGATGTGGTCGCCACCACCCTCAGCGCCGCCTTCAGCCCGGTGGGCGCCGCTCTGTTCATGGGGGCCTTGTTGCTCACCGGTATCAGCCTGGCCACAGGGCTGTCGTGGATCCGCGTTATCGACAACATCGGCCGGCTCACCCTGGCGGGCTTCGGTGGCCTGGCCACCGCCTGGAACCGGGGCCGCGACAAAATGACCGCCCGCCGCCTGCGCCGGGAACGGGAACAAAACCCGCGGGTGGCGAAAAAGAAAGAAATCAAGAAGCGGGCCGCCCCCCGCATCGAACCCGTGATCAAACAACTGGAACCCAGCGTGCGGGCCCAGAAAGAGCGCCAGGTGCCGCTGTTCGACGACGTGGCCGACGAGGGCCCCCTGCCGCCCCTGGCCTTGCTGGATCCGGCTGAACCTCCGCAAAACCGGATGTCCGCTGAAGCCCTGGAGGCCCTGTCCCGCCAGGTGGAAATGAAACTGGCTGACTTCGGCGTGGAAGTGCAGGTAGTGGCGGTGCATCCCGGGCCGGTGATCACGCGCTTCGAGCTGCAACTGGCACCGGGAGTGAAAGTGGCGCGCATTTCCGGCCTGGCCAAGGATCTGGCGCGGGCCCTGGCTGCCATCAGCGTGCGCATCGTGGATGCCATTCCGGGCAAACCCGTGGTGGGCCTGGAAGTGCCCAACGAGCGGCGGGAGATGGTGCGTTTGAGCGAACTGCTTCAGTCCAGGCAATATGACGCTGCCCACGCGCCCCTCAGTCTGGCGCTGGGCAAGGACATCGGTGGCCACCCGGTGGTGGTGGACCTGGCCCGCATGCCTCATCTGCTGGTGGCGGGCACCACCGGCTCGGGCAAGTCCGTGGCCGTCAATGCCATGATTTTGAGCATATTGTACAAGTCCACCGCTGAAGACGTACGCCTGATCATGGTGGACCCGAAAATGCTGGAGCTGTCAGTGTACGAGGGCATACCGCACCTGCTGGCGCCGGTGGTCACCGACATGAAAGAAGCTGCCAACGCACTGCGTTGGTGCGTAGCGGAAATGGACCGCCGTTACCGGCTGATGTCGGCGTTGGGGGTGCGTAACCTGGCGGGTTATAACCGCAAAGTGAAAGAGGCTGCGGCCAAGGGCAGCCCTTTGCCCGACCCCGTCGCCCAGGCAGCGGCAGGAGCGGAAGCTCCGCCCTTGGTGACGTTGCCGCAGATCGTGGTCATTATCGACGAGCTGGCGGACATGATGATGATCGTGGGCAAAAAGGTGGAAGAACTCATCGCCCGCCTGGCGCAGAAAGCCCGCGCCTCCGGCATTCACCTGGTGCTGGCCACCCAGCGGCCCTCGGTAGATGTGCTCACGGGGCTGATCAAGTCCAATATTCCCACCCGCATTGCCTTCCAGGTCTCCTCCCGCATCGACTCGCGCACCATTCTCGACCAAATGGGCGCGGAACAGCTGCTGGGTCATGGCGACATGCTGTACCTGACCCCCGGCTCGGGGGTCCCCAGCCGGGTGCACGGCGCTTTTGTATCCGACCAGGAAGTACACAAGGTGGTGGCTTATCTCCGCAAGACCGGCGTGCCCGATTACATCGACGAAGTCTTGGCCGGACCCGCGGACAACGGCGACGGGGTCACCGGCGAGGCCGGCGGCGACGCGGAAGCCGATCCCCTCTACGATGAAGCCGTGCGCATCGTCACCGAATCGCGTCGCGCCTCCATCTCCGGCGTGCAGCGGCGCCTCAAAATCGGCTACAACCGGGCAGCGCGCATGATTGAGCAAATGGAACGCAGCGGCGTGGTGGGGCCCTTGCAGTCCAACGGTATGCGCGAAGTGCTGGCTCCGCCGCCGCCGGAAAACTGATCCTTGGCCTGTTGCTGCCAGCCGGCCAGGCGATCCGGCAGACCGATGCGATGGTCCACCTCCCGCAGCAGCAGTCCGCCACCGTCCGAACTGATGCGCCCACCGTCAAAACGACCGATCACTTCGCGTCGTCCCAGGGACTGAAATGCCAACTGCTTCGGTGTTCACCCTGTTTTTATAGGCCTCTTTCTCTTGTTGCGGATAAGTGTTTGTTTCCACCCACTTTATGCAACAAAAAGAGGCCTGTTTCTATAGGGGTGGTGAGATATCCGGGTTAAGTCTTACCTCTCTTACGTCTCACCGTTCACCGGTATTTGTGTTGGCAGACGCTGTGCCCGCGCCTGGCGGCGTCCGTCGATGACATTTTTGAGCGCCACCAACAACCCCAAGCCAATGAATGCTCCCGGCGGTAGGATGGCCAGAAGATAGCCGCGGTAGTCCTCAAACAGGGTAAGGGTCATGCCCCGCGCCCCTTCCCCGAACATCAGATGCAGTTGGGAAAACAAAGTGCCGAAGCCGATGATCTCCCGCATGGCGCCCAGGGTGACCAGCACGGCGGTGAAGCCCAGACCCATCATCAGGCCGTCCACAGCGGAGGGCAGCACCGGGTTTTTGGAGGCGTAGGCCTCGGCCCGGGCGAGGATGGCGCAGTTGGTGACGATCAGCGGAATGAAGATGCCGAGAATTTTATACAGCTCGTGGAAATAGGCGTTCATGGCCAGCTCAATGGCGGTGACGAAGGCCGCGATGATGAGCACGAACACGGGAATGCGGATCTCCGGCGTGACTTGGTGGCGGATGGCAGACACGGTGAGGTTGGACAGCACCAGGGTGAGGGTGGTGGCCAGCCCCAGGCCCAAGCCATTGACCACGGTGGAGCTCACTGCCAGCAATGGGCACATGCCCAGTATTTGCACCAAAGCCGGGTTGTTGTGCCACAGGCCGTCACGGGCCAGGGCGGCGTAGTCGGCAGTATCAGCCATGGTGGTCTGTCTCCTGGGGTATGGGGGCGAACAAAGCGTCACGGTGTTGGACAAAGTATTCCAGCGTTTTGCGCACGGCGCCGACCACGGCGCGGGGAGTGATGGTGGCGCCGGTGAACTGGTCGAACTCGCCGCCGTCTTTTTTCACCCGCCAACGCCGGGCTGAGGGATGGGACAGCGATTTACCGGCGAAGGTTTTGATCCAGTCGGACTTTTCCACGTCGATGCGGTCGCCCAGGCCCGGCGTTTCTTTGTGCGACACCACCCGCACGCCCAGCAACACGCCGTTGAAGTCCACTGCCACCAATAGTTTGATGCGGCCGTTGTAGCCGTTGGGGGCCACCGGCGTCAAAACCGCCGCCACCGGCCGGTTCTGGCGGCGGGCGCGGTAGACCGCCACCGGGTCCCGGGTGCCCAGGAAGGCAGGTGCGGTGACGTGGATCACGTCCTGGTACATGTCATTGTCGTGCATTTCGGGCGCTACCAGCTCGTGCAGCGCCTGCAACAGAAACCGGCGTTCGTTTTCGGCGATGCGTTCCACGGTGGCGGTGTAGGTGATGGCCACCAGGGCGGTGCCGACAATGGCAA
The DNA here is from genome assembly GCA_011375345.1 of Gammaproteobacteria bacterium. Taxonomy (NCBI): domain Bacteria; kingdom Pseudomonadati; phylum Pseudomonadota; class Gammaproteobacteria; species Gammaproteobacteria bacterium. The sequence goes on along the minus strand of DRLM01000091.1, from coordinate 7,818 downwards.
AGGCGGCCAGCAGCGCCGCGGTGCGCAGCATGTGACGCAGCAGCACGGGCTCAGTCCCTGTCATGGCCGTAGACCCGCGGACGGGTGTAGTGGTCAATAAGGGGGGCGGCCATGTTCATCAGCAGCACGGCAAAGGCCACGCCGTCTGGATAGCCGCCAAAGGTGCGGATCACGTAGGTGAGCAGGCCGATGCCGGCGCCGAAGATCAAGCGGCCCCGTGGGGTGGTGCTGGCGCTGACGGGGTCGGTGGCAATGAAAAAGGCGCCCAACAGGGCTGCGCCGCTGAACAGGTGAAACAGGGGTGAGGCGTAGTGTTCGGCATCGATCAGGTGGAACACTGTTGCCAGCAGGGTCAGGGTGCCCAGCATACTCACGGGAATCTGCCAGCCGATGATTTTTTTTCTGATCAACCACAACCCGCCGGCCAGAAAAGCGAGATTGATCCACTGCCAGCCCACGCCGCCCAAGGCGCCGAACTGGGGTTGGCGCACAATCTCGCCCACGCTGAGGTCCAGCCCCAGTTGGGTTTTGACGGCATCCAGCGGCGTGGCCATGGTCAGGCTGTCCAGGGTCAGTGCCGGGGGCAGCTGGCCGGCGAACACATAGCGCAGGGTCTCCCCCAGGTCCGGCGTATGGGGGGCCAGCATGGCGGGTGCCAGCCAATGGGTCATTTCCACGGGGAAGGAGATCAGCAGCATCACATAGCCCAGCATGGCCGGGTTGAAAGGATTGAAGCCCAGCCCGCCGAACAATTGTTTGCCGATGATGATAGCGAAGGCCGCCCCCAGCACCACCAGCCACCAGGGCGCCAGCGGCGGCAGGGCCAGGGCCAGCAGGCAGCCGGTGACCACTGCGCTGCCGTCGCTGAGAAAGGGGGGCAGGGGGCGGCCGCGGACGGCCAGTGACAAGGCCTCCACCGCCAGGGCGGTGACTGTGGCCAATACCATGTTCACCACCACTCCCGGTCCAAAGAACCACACATAGGCCATCACTCCCGGCACCAACGCGGCCACCACTTGCAGCATGACCTTGGTCACGCTGTTGCCGTTGTGGATGTGGGGGGAGGTGGGTGTGCTGAGTGCCATAGATTGTGTGCTTGTTTGTTTGAAATTGCGTTTGGTTGGTAAGTTGTTTCGTTGCGCTTAGTGCCCCCTTTGAAAAAGGAGGGCAGGCGAGATGTTCCTTTCCCGTATCGAAAAAAATTGGTCGGTCCTGTTTCCCACGCCCCCTGTTTCCAAATTCCCCAACGGGCGTTGGGCTAGGTCTCGTCTTTTCGCACACGTTCTTTTTTTGCCCGCACCCGCTCAAGCGCTTCCTGTATCGCCGCTTTCTTTCCAGCGGCATTTTTTCCATTGGCCGCCGGTTCGTTTTGCAGCGCTTTTTTCTTTTTCTTGTGCCGCGCAGCGCGCTCGGCTTTTTCCCGCTCCAGTCGTTTCAGGCGCGCGTCGTGGCGCTGGCGGGCGAGGTCGGCTTTTTCTTTTTCCCGCTCTTGTTTCCAGATCTCCCCCTTGGCGTAGCGGTAGTATTGCACCAGGGGGAGGCGGCTGGGGCAGACGTAGGCGCAGCAGCCGCATTCGATGCAATCGAACAGATTGTAGTTCTGCGCTTTGTCGAATTCCCTGGCGTGGGCGTGCCAGTATAGTTGCTGTGGCAGCAGACTCACCGGACAGACGCCCATGCAGGCGCCGCAGCGGATGCAGGGCAGTGGCGCGGCGGGGGGGGGCAGCTCGGCGGCGGTGGCGGCCAGGAGACAGTTGGTGGTCTTGATTACGGGCGCGTTCACCGTGTGCAGGGCATAACCCATCATGGGGCCGCCCATGATGAGCCGGTCCATGGTGGCGAGGTTCACATCGCACTGGTTCAGCAGGTCGATCATGGGGGTGCCGATCAGCACGTCCAGATTGCAGGCCTGGCCCACGGCGGCGCCGGTAACGGTCACGTAGCGGGAAATCAGTGGTCTGCCTTTGATGACGGCTTGGTACACCGCGTGGGCGGTGCCCACATTGTGTACCACCACGCCGATGTGCAGGGGCAGCCTGTTGCCGGGCACTTCCTTGCCGGTGATGACCTGGATGAGCTGTTTTTCGCTGCCCTGGGGATAGATCGTCGGGCAGAGCACCACGTCCACCCCGTCCAGGTCCTTCGCAGCCGCCTGCATGGCGGCGTACGCTTCGGGTTTGTTGTCTTCCACGGCAATGACACAACGCCGGGCTTGCAGGGCGTGGCGGATGACTTTCAATCCCTCGATGATGTTGCCGGCCCGCTCCCGCATCAGCATGTCGTCGCAGGTGATGTAAGGCTCGCACTCGATGCCGTTGAGGATCAGCGTGTCGATGTGTTTGCTCCGGCCGGGGTTGAGTTTGATAAAGGACGGAAACCCGGCGCCGCCGAGGCCCACAATGCCCGCTTCGCGGATGAGATTGCGCAAATGGCTGGGGTCGATGCGGCGGTAATCCGCGGGCGGATTTCGTTTGATCCAGCGGTCCTCGCCGTCGGTTTCGATGACCACGCAGGGGGCGGACAGGCCGGACGGGTGCGGTACCGGGTAGTCACCGATATCGGTGACCACGCCGGAGCTGGGCGCATGCACGGCGGCACTGACGAAACCTGTGGCCTTGGCGATGGGCTGGCCTTTGAGCACAGTATCGCCCACCTCCACCACCGCCTCCGCCGATTCGCCAATGTGCTGGTGCAGGGGCAGGATCAGCTTGTTGGGCAGGCGCGCCGGCCGCACCGCCCGGGTCGTGGACGCCTGCTTGTGCTGCGGCGGGTGCACACCACCGGGAAACCTGAACAAGCCGGCGGTCACCCGTGGCCTGCCTTTTTCAGCGCTGTGTCCTCTTCGGGAGACGGCCACTGCCAGGTGTCAATGTCTTCTTCAATGGGTACCATGTCGATGCAGTCCACCGGACAGGGCGGCACGCACAGTTCGCAACCGGTGCATTCCGCCGCGATGACCGTATGCATCTGTTTGGCGGCGCCCAAAATGGCGTCCACCGGGCACGCCTGGATGCACAGGGTGCAGCCGATGCAGCGTTGCTCGTCGATGATGGCCACGGTTTTTTCCGGTTTTTCTTCGCCGTTTTCCGGATTCAGCGGCTTGGGGTCCACGCCCAGTAAATCCGCCAGAGCGTGAATCACGGCCTCGCCGCCGGGGGGGCATTGGTTGATGTCCGCCCTGCCGTCGGCGATGGCCTCGGCGTAGGGCCGGCAACCGGGAAAGCTGCACTGGCCGCATTGGGTCTGGGGCAGGATGGCGTCGATTTTGTCCACCAGGGGGTCGCCGTCCACCTTAAAGCGGATGGCGGCGAAACCCAGCAGCAAGCCGAACACCAGGGCCAGCGCCGTAAGCGCGATGAGCGCCGCCGCCACCGCGCCTATCCTTTGACCAGGCCGGAGAAACCCATGAAGGCCATGGACATCAGGCCGGCGGTGATCAGTCCGATGGCCGGACCGCGAAAGGGCCGGGGCACATCACCGGCGTTGATGCGCTCGCGCATGGCGGCGAACAGAATCAACACCAGCGAAAAACCCACCGAAGCGCCGAAGCCGTAAATGGCGGATGACACAAAGTCATGCCGCTCCTGTACGTTGAGCAGGGCCACGCCGAGGACGGCGCAGTTGGTGGTGATCAGCGGCAGAAAAATGCCCAGCACTTGATAAAGCAGGGGACTGGTTTTGTGGATGACCATTTCCGTGAACTGCACCACTACGGCGATGACCAGAATAAAAGTGATGGTGCGCAGATATTCCAGTCCCAACGGCGCCAGCAGGTATTCATTGGCGAGGTAGCTACACACCGAAGACAGCGTGAGCACAAAGGTGGTGGCCAGTGCCATGCCGGTGGCGGTCTCCAACTTGCGCGACACGCCCATGAAGGGGCACAGCCCCAGGAATTTCACCAGGACGAAGTTGTTCACCAGCACGGTGCTGACCAGCAATAACAGGTATTCTGACATCGTGAATAGCGCTCAGGGGCGGCGCCACAGTATGCGCGCCTTCAATTAGCCGTACAACCCAAGGGGGTTGGGGAAACGGGGGAAAAACAGGCGTTTATCCCGGCTTTCCACGGCTGGGGAGTAAACCATAATTTCTTATAACGAAGTAGTCCTTTTTTACATTATTTCTATACTGTTTTGTTATAAACAAAGAGTTTGGCTGTATTTCACATGTTTCGGAATATGGAGAGTGTTGGCCCCTGGTTCGCGCAGCATGGCCGTCTGCCCAACGGGTGCCGCAACCTTCCCGGCCTCCCCTTTTGAAAAAGGGGGATTTAGCGGTATGTAAGGGTGGCACCGCCAAGCGGTCTTCCCCGACGCTCAAATCTCCCCCAGCCTCTCTTTGCCTAAGAGGGGGCAAAAAGCCCGCGTACAGCGCTATTTCACCCGCATCCCCGGCGTGGCGCCGTCGTCCGGCCCCACCACCCACAAATTTTTCCCGCCCGGCCCGGCTGCCAGCACCATGGCCTCCGACACGCCGAAACGCATTTTCCGCGGGGCGAGATTGGTGACGACGACCACCCGTTTCCCCACCAGCTTCTCCGGCGCGTAGGCCTGCTTGATGCCGGCGAAGACCTGGCGGGTCTCGCCGCCCAAGTCCACCACCAGCCGCAACAGCTTGTCCGCGCCTGCAACGGCTTCCGCCGTCACGATTTCGGCCACGCGCATATCCAGCTTGGCGAAGTCGTCGAAGCTGATGGTCTCGGCGATGGGCTCGATTTTTGTTTTTTGCGTGCCTTTGGGCGCCAGGCTTTCCCGGGAGGCCGCCACCATGGCCTGCACTTTCTCCCGCTCCACCCGCGTCATGAGAGGCCGGTAACGTTCAATGCCGTGGTCCAACAAGGGGCGCCCGATGGCGCGCCAGTCCAGGGCGCCGGCGTTCAAAAAGGCCTCGGCCTGTTCCGCCATGTGCGGCAACACCGGTTTGAGGTAGGTCATCAGCACCCGGAACAAATTCAGCCCCTGGGTGCAAACGCCCTGCACCGCCGCTTCGCGCCCGGCTTTTTTCGCCAGCACCCAGGGTTTTTGTTCATCAATGTACTGATTGGCACGATCCGCCAGGGCCATGATTTCCCGCATGGCCTGGGAGTATTCGCGGCGCTCGAACAAGCCGGCGATCATCTCGGCCTCGCCGGCCACGCTGTCGTACAGCGCGGGGTCAGGCAGCGCGGCGGCCAGCCGGCCGTCGAAACGTTTGCTGATAAAGCCGGCGCAGCGGCTGGCGATGTTGACCAACTTGCCCACCAGGTCAGCATTCACCCGCTGCACGAAGTCGTCCAGGTTGAGATCCAGATCGTCCACCCCGGAGCCCAGTTTGGCGGCGAAGTAGTAGCGCAGATACTCGGGATTGAGGTGATCCAGATAGGTGCGCGCTTTGATGAACGTGCCACGGGACTTGGACATTTTCTGTCCGTCCACCGTGAGAAAACCGTGGGCAAAGATGGCCGTGGGTTTGCGGAAACCCGCGCCGTGGAGCATGGCGGGCCAGAACAGGGCGTGGAAGTAGACGATGTCTTTGCCGATGAAGTGATACAGCTCGGTGTTGCTGTCCGCCTTCCAGTATTCGTCGAAATCCCGCCCGGTGTTGTCGCAGTAGTGTTTGAAACTGGCCATGTAGCCGATGGGGGCGTCCAGCCAGACGTAGAAATACTTGCCCGGCGCTGCTGGAATCTCAAAGCCGAAGTAGGGTGCATCGCGGGAAATATCCCACTCCCGCAGGCCTTGGGTGAACCACTCCTCCAGCTTGTTGCGCACTTCCGGCTGCAAGTGACCGGCAGCGGTCCAGGCTTTGAGCAGGGGTTCAAAATCCGTCAGCTTGAAAAAATAGTGCAGGGATTCTTTTTCGACGGGCCGGGTGCCGGACAGGACGGACACGGCGTTTTTCAATTCCGCCGGCGAATAAGTGGCGCCGCACACCTCGCAACTGTCCCCGTACTGGTCCGCCGCACCGCAGCGGGGGCATTCGCCTTTGATAAAACGGTCCGGCAGGAACATGTTCTTTTCCGGATCGAAAGCCTGGACGATGGTGCGGGTGCTGATATGGCCGGCGGCCTTGTTGCGCAGGTACACCGTTTCCGCCAGGGCCCGGTTTTCGGGCGAGTGGGTGCTGTGGTAGTTGTCGAAGCCAATGTGGAAGCCGGCGAAGTCTGCCTGGTGTTCCCGGCCGATGCGCTCGATCAAGGCCTCCGGCGTAGTGCCTTCCTGCCGGGCTTTCAGCATGATGGGTGTGCCGTGGGCATCGTCGGCGCACACGTACACACAATCGTGGCCGCGCATTTTCTGAAAGCGCACCCAGATGTCCGTTTGGATGTACTCCACCAAATGGCCCAGGTGAATGGGGCCGTTGGCGTAAGGCAGGGCGCTGGTGACCAGGATTTTGCGTGTGGGGTTCATCGATGCCTCAATAAATTGCAAACAGCTTATCCATACTTCCCCTTTCAGGGGGATGGGGCTCAGTTCGGTGCCGCGGCGCGCGGAAAACCAAGTATTCTATCGAAATCGCCCGGCCCCGTGTCAGGGGGAACATGAAATTCCTCCTCATGGGGTACACTACGCGGCCATCGGCGAACAGTTTTTGGAGTTTGGAGCATGACTAGCGTTTCCCAATTGCAGGTGGAGATGGCCATCAAAGGCCACATCGATCCTTATCTAAAGAAGGACTGGGTCAGCGCCAAGGCGGTGAAAGCCATCGACGTGCAGGGTGACCGGGTGCGGGTGGACGTGGTGCTCGGCTATCCGGCGGCGGGCCTGCGCGAGGCTGTGTGCGCGGACCTCGAATCGCGCATCGGGGCGCTGGAGGGTGTGCGCGCCGCCAAGGTGAATCTTTCCTGGGAGATTGCCGCCCACGCTGTGCAGCAGGGCGTGAAACCCCTGCCCGGCATCAAGAACATCATCGCCGTGGCCTCCGGCAAGGGTGGGGTGGGCAAATCCACCACCGCCGTCAATCTGGCCCTGGCGTTGGTGGCGGAAGGCGGCAGCGTGGGTGTTTTGGACGCTGACATCTACGGCCCCAGCCAGCCCCGCATGCTGGGTATCAACGGCCGGCCGGAAAGCAGGGACGGGAAGTCCATGGAGCCTTTGGAAGGCCATGGCCTGCAGGCCATGTCCATCGGCTTCCTGGTAGACGAAGAATCACCCATGATCTGGCGTGGCCCCATGGTCACCCAGGCCCTGAGCCAGCTGTTGCGGGACACCAACTGGCGCGATCTTGACTATCTGGTCATTGATCTTCCGCCGGGTACGGGGGACATTCAGCTTACCCTGTCGCAAAACATCCCGGTGAGCGGTGCAGTGATCGTCACCACACCTCAGGACATCGCCCTGCTGGACGCCCGCAAGGGGCTGAAAATGTTCGAAAAGGTCAAGGTGCCGGTGTTCGGCATCATTGAAAACATGAGCACTCACATTTGCAGCCGGTGCGGCCACGAGGAGCACATCTTCGGTGCCGGGGGGGGGGCGCGTATGGCCAAAGACCACGGTGTGGAGCTGCTGGGGACGTTGCCATTGGATATGTGTATTCGCGAGCAAGCGGACAGCGGCATGCCCACCGTGGTGGCCGACCCCGACGGCGCCATCGCTGCCACGTATCGGGAAATCGCCCGTAAAGTTGCCGGGGCCTTGGCGATGCGGGGTAAAGATTATGCGGCGAAGTTTCCGAAGATTGTGATTCAAAATACGTGACTTGCCGCCTGCTGCAATAGCGATCGTGCAGGGTGGGCTGTGCCCGCCAACAAACAGCCTTGTTCACAGAAGATGGCGGGCACAGTCCGCCCTACATGTGTGAGTGGAGCGACATGAGCATCAAATCCGACAAATGGAT
>DRLM01000090.1 GCA_011375345.1 Gammaproteobacteria bacterium | reverse complement strand
GAGTTTTTAGGTTCATGGCGACAATCAATCAGTTAGTGCGCAAGCCGCGTGGCCGCAAGCAAGAGAAGAGTAAGGTGCCGGCCCTGGAAGGGTGTCCGCAAAAGCGGGGGGTGTGTACCCGGGTGTACACCACCACCCCAAAGAAACCCAACTCGGCTCTGCGGAAGGTCGCCCGCGTCCGCCTGACCAATGGCATGGAAGTCACCAGCTACATCGGCGGTGAAGGGCACAACCTGCAAGAACATTCGGTGGTGCTGATCCGCGGTGGCCGTGTCAAAGACCTGCCCGGCGTGCGTTACCACACGGTGCGCGGCAGCCTCGACACTTCCGGGGTGGCGAATCGCCGCCAGGGCCGTTCCAAGTACGGCGCCAAGCGGCCCAAAGCCTAAGCTGAGGAATTTGAGATATGGCACGCAGAAGAGAAGCGACCAAGCGCCAGGTCCTGGCGGATCCCAAGTACTCCAGCGAAATGCTGGCCAAATTCATCAACATGATGATGAAAAGCGGCAAGAAGTCTACCGCCGAGCGGATCATGTACGGCGCCCTGGATCGGGTGGCGGAAAAATCCAAAGACGAGGCGCTGGATGTCTTGGGCCGGGCGCTGGACAACGTCAAGCCCGTCGTGGAAGTCAAATCCCGCCGGGTGGGTGGCGCCACCTATCAGGTGCCGGTGGAAGTGCGGCCCTCGCGCCAGTTTGCCCTGGCCAGCCGCTGGCTGATCGACGCCGCACGCAAGCGGGGCGAGAAATCCATGGGCATGCGGCTGGCCAATGAGATCATGGATGCGTCTGAAAAGCGTGGCGCCGCGGTGAAGAAGCGGGAGGACACGCACCGCATGGCAGAGGCCAACAAGGCGTTTTCGCACTACCGCTGGTAGTACGGTTTTTCAGGGTTTTCAGAGGTTATTGAGGAATTCGGGCCGTGGCACGCACTACCCCCATCGAGCGCTATCGCAACATCGGCATCATGGCTCACATCGATGCCGGCAAAACAACAACGACCGAGCGCGTCCTGTTTTATACCGGCCTGTCGCACAAGATTGGCGAAGTTCATGACGGTGCCGCCACCATGGACTGGATGGAGCAGGAGCAGGAGCGGGGCATCACCATCACCTCCGCCGCCACCACCTGTTACTGGCAGGGCATGGCCGCCCAGTTTCCCCAGCATCGTATCAACATCATCGACACCCCCGGGCACGTAGATTTCACCATCGAGGTGGAACGGTCCCTGCGGGTGCTGGATGGCGCCTGCGCGGTGTTCTGCGCCGTGGGGGGTGTTGAGCCGCAATCTGAAACCGTCTGGCGCCAGGCCAACAAATACGGCGTTCCGCGGCTGGCCTTCGTCAATAAAATGGATCGCACCGGCGCTGATTTTTTGCGCGTGGTGGGGCAGATCGAAAGCCGCCTGAAAGCGTCTCCTGTCCCCATCCAGCTTCCGGTCGGGTCCGAGGATAATTTTCAGGGAGTGGTGGATCTCGTTCAGATGAAGGCCATTTACTGGGATGACAGCACCCAGGGCATGCGCTTTGAGGAAAAAGAGATTCCGGCGGACATGGCGGATCTGTGTCAGGAGTGGCGCGAAAAAATGGTGGAAAGCGCCGCCGAAGCCAACGAAGAGCTGATGGAGAAATACCTCGAAGAGGGGGAACTGCCGCCTGAGGACATCAAGCGGGGGCTGCGCATTCGCACCCTGGCCAATGAAATCGTGCCGGTGTTGTGTGGTTCTGCCTTTAAGAACAAGGGTGTGCAGGCCATGCTCGATGCGGTGATTGAATATCTGCCTTCGCCCGTAGACGTGCCCGCCATCAAGGGCACCCTGGATGACGCAGATCAAACGCCTGCCGAGCGCCACAGCTCCGACGACGAGCCCTTCAGCGCGCTGGCGTTCAAGATAGCCACTGATCCTTTCGTGGGCACGCTGACGTTTTTCCGGGTGTATTCCGGCGTCCTGCAGTCCGGCGACAGTGTGTACAACCCGGTCAAGGGGAAGAAAGAACGCATCGGCCGCATTGTGCAGATGCATTCCAACTCCCGGGAAGAAATCAAGGAGGTGCGGGCCGGGGATATCGCCGCCGCGGTGGGCCTGAAAGACGTCAGCACCGGGGATACCTTGTGCGATCTCAACAACGTCATCGTGCTGGAGCGCATGGAATTCCCCGAGCCGGTCATTTCGGTGGCTGTGGAGCCCAAGACCAAGTCCGATCAGGAAAAGATGGGCATTGCCCTGAGCAAGCTGGCCCAGGAAGATCCCTCGTTCCGGGTGCAATCGGATGAAGAATCCGGCCAGACCATTATTTCCGGCATGGGCGAGTTGCACCTTGAAATCATCGTTGACCGGATGAAGCGGGAGTTCAACGTTGAAGCCAACGTGGGCAAGCCGCAGGTGGCTTATCGCGAAACGATACGCAAGAAGGTCGAGCAGGAGGGCAAATTTGTCCGCCAAAGCGGCGGCCGGGGCCAGTACGGCCATGTGTGGTTGCGCATTGAACCCCAGGAGCCGGGGGCCGGGTATGAGTTTGTCAACGAGATCGTCGGCGGTGTGATCCCGCGGGAATACATTCCGGCGGTGGACAAGGGGGTGCAGGAGCAGATGGAAAACGGCGTCATCGCCGGTTACCCCGTGGTGGACGTCAAAGTCACCTTGTACGACGGCTCCTATCATGACGTGGACTCCAGCGAAATGGCCTTCAAGATTGCCGGTTCCATGTGTTTCAAAGAAGGGGCACGCAAGGCCGGTGCGGTGCTGCTCGAGCCGATTATGAACGTGGAAGTGGTGACGCCGGAAGACTACATGGGTGATGTCATGGGTGACCTCAACCGCCGCCGCGGCATCGTCCAGGGTATGGACGATTCCCCCGCCGGCAAGCTGGTCCGCGCGGAGGTTCCCCTGGCGGAAATGTTTGGCTATGCGACGGATTTGCGTTCCGCCACCCAAGGCCGGGCCACCTACTCCATGGAGTTTGGAAAATACGCGGAAGTGCCGGCCAACATCGCCGAAGGTATCATCAAACAGGCGTCGTAGCAGACAGAACAAGCGTTTTATAGATTATCGTTTGAGAGGTAGAGAGCAGTGTCCAAGGAGAAATTTGAGCGTACGAAGCCGCATGTTAATGTGGGGACGATAGGTCACGTTGACCACGGCAAGACGACCCTGACGGCGGCGTTGACCAAGATATCGGCGGACACCTACAGTGGTGCCGAAGTGAAGGCGTACGATCAGATAGACAGTGCGCCGGAAGAGCGGGCGCGAGGTATCACGATTGCGACGGCGCACGTTGAATACGAGACGCCGAAGCGGCACTACGCGCACGTGGACTGTCCGGGTCACGCGGACTATGTCAAGAACATGATTACTGGTGCGGCGCAGATGGACGGTGCGATTTTGGTGTGTTCTGCGGCGGACGGTCCCATGCCGCAGACGCGGGAGCACATTTTGCTGGCGCGTCAGGTGGGTGTGCCCTACATTGTGGTCTACCTTAACAAGGCGGACATGGTTGATGATGCTGAGCTGCTGGAGCTGGTGGAGATGGAAGTTCGGGAGCTGCTGGACAAATACGAATTTCCTGGAGACGACACGCCTGTTATTGTTGGTTCTGCGCTCAAGGCTCTGGAAGGTGACGGCAGTGAGATTGGTGTGCCGTCTATTCTCAAGCTGATGGAGGCGATGGATGAGTACATACCTGAGCCGGAGCGTCCCATAGACCAGCCGTTTCTCATGCCCATTGAAGATGTGTTTTCCATATCTGGTCGAGGCACTGTGGTGACTGGCCGGGTGGAGCGAGGCATTGTCAAGGTGGGGGACGAGATAGAGATTGTGGGTTTGAAGGAGACCCAGAAGACCACGGTTACGGGTGTTGAAATGTTTCGCAAGCTGCTGGACGAAGGTCGGGCTGGCGACAACGTTGGGGTGCTGCTGCGGGGCACCAAGCGTGATGAAGTGGAGCGTGGACAGGTGCTGGCCAAGCCTGGCAGCATTACGCCGCACACGGAGTTTGAAGCTGAGGTGTACGTGCTGAGCAAGGAGGAGGGTGGTCGTCACACGCCGTTTTTCAATGGTTACCGGCCGCAGTTTTACTTTCGGACCACTGATGTTACCGGGTCGGTGGACCTGCCGGAGGGGACTGAGATGGTTATGCCGGGCGACAATGTCAGCATCAAGGTCAAGCTGATTGGCCCCATTGCCATGGAAGAAGGGCTGCGTTTCGCCATCCGCGAAGGCGGCCGCACCGTGGGCGCGGGCGTGGTGTCGAAAATCATAGAGTAATCAACATGGCTAACCAGAAGATTCGCATTCGCTTGAAAGCTTTCGACCACCGCCTGATTGACCAGTCGGCGCGGGAGATTGCGGAGACCGCCAAGCGAACCGGCGCCCAGGTGCGCGGACCTATCCCGCTGCCCATCAAAAAAGAGCGCTACACCGTGTTGATTTCCCCCCACGTTAATAAGGACGCGCGGGATCAATATGAAATCCGCACTCACAAGCGCTTGATGGATATCGTCGATCCGACGGAAAAGACGGTTGATGCGCTGATGAAGCTGGATCTGGCGGCTGGTGTGGATGTGCAGATCAAGCTGCACTGAATAGCGCGCTATCGGAGTTTTTGAAATGGCAATCGGATTAGTCGGACGCAAACGCGGCATGACGCGGGTGTTCACCGAAGACGGAACCTCGCTGCCTGTGACGGTGATTGAGGTCGAGCCCAATCGCGTGACCCAGGTGAAAACCACCGCCGGGGATGGTTACGCCGCGGTGCAGGTGACGGTGGGTCAGCGCCGGGCGAGCCGCGTGACCAAGGCCATGGCGGGCCACTTCGCCAAAGCGGAGACAGGGGCCGGCCGGGGGTTGTGGGAGTTCCGCCTGGGTGAGGGCCAGGGTGTGGATCTGGCGCCCGGGGCCGAGCTGAAGGTGGATGTCTTTTCCGCCGGGCAGAAGGTGGACGTGACCGGCACCTCCATCGGCAAAGGCTTTGCCGGTACGGTGAAGCGTCACAATTTTTCCACCCAGGACGCCACCCACGGCAACTCCCTGTCCCACCGGGCACCGGGTTCCATAGGGCAGAACCAGACGCCCGGGCGGGTGTTCAAGGGCAAGCGGATGTCCGGCCACATGGGCAATGTGCGGCGCACGGTGCAAAACCTGGAAGTGGTACGGGTGGACAGTGAGCGAAACCTGTTGCTGGTGAAAGGTGCTGTTCCCGGTGCCACCGGTGGTGACGTGATCATTCGTCCCGCCATCAAAGCGCGGGCGTGAGGTTTGAGTGATGGATTTGAATGTTTATGACAGCGCCGGCGGCGAGGCGGGCCAAGTGACTGTTCCCGAGGCCGTCTTTGCGGCCCCGTTCAAAGACGCTTTGGTGCACCAGGTGGTTGTGGCCTACCTGGCCGCGGGGCGCGCCGGCACGCGGGCACAGAAAACGCGCTCGCAAGTGCGCGGTGGCGGCAGCAAGCCCTGGCGTCAGAAGGGCACCGGCCGGGCCCGCGCAGGCACCATCCGCAGTCCCCTGTGGCGCGGTGGCGGCAAAAGCTTTGCCGCCGTTCCCCAAGACCACGCGCAAAAGGTGAACAAAAAAATGTACCGCGGCGCCATGCGCGCCATTGTGGCGGAACTGGTGCGGCAAGAGCGCTTGCTGGTGGTGGACGCCCTCACCGTGGCGGAACCGAAAACGCGCGCTCTGGTGGCTGTCCTGGAGGAGCTGGGCGTGGCATCGGACAAAGTGCTGCTGGTGGATGTTGAACCCAGTGAGGCGCTTTATTTGTCCGCCCGCAATCTGCCCGCGGTGGAGGTGCTGGCGGCGGCAGAGATTGATCCGGTGAGCCTGGTGGGCTTTGACAAGACCGTGGTTAGCAAATCTGCGGTGGAACAGATCGGAGAAGCCCTGTCATGAACAAGGTCCGTCTCAGCAACATCCTGTTGGCACCGCATGTGTCGGAGAAAGCCACCATCGCGGCGGATGTGCACAAGCAGTTCGTCTTTCGTGTGGTGCCGGACGCCACCAAGCCGGAAATCCGTCGCGCTGTCGAGCAGATGTTCGACGTGGAAGTGGCGCAGGTCCGGGTGTGCAACATCAAGGGCAAGCGCAAGCGTTTCGGTCAGGTCAACGGTCGCCGCAAAACGGTGCGCAAGGCGTATGTCACCCTCAAAGAAGGGTTTGATATCGAGTTCGCCGGCGCGGCGGCGTAACGGCAGGCTTGTTTGAGGGTTGAGACAATGGCAGTTGTAAAAGCAAAACCAACGTCACCGGGGCGGCGCTTCGTTGTCAAGGTGGTCGAGCCCGCCCTGCATAAAGGTGAGCCCCACCAGCCGCTGCTGGAGAAGCGCAGCCGCAAAGGCGGGCGTAACAACACCGGGCGGATTACCACCCGTCATCGCGGGGGTGGCCACAAGCAGCGTTATCGGGTGATTGACTTCAAGCGCGACAAAGACGGCATCCCTGCTACGGTGGAACGTCTGGAATACGACCCCAACCGCAGCGCGCACATTGCCTTGGTGCTGTACGCTGACGGTGAGCGCCGTTACATGATCGCACCCAAAGGGGTGGCGGCCGGGGCCGAGTTGCTCTCAGGGATGAACGCCCCCATCCGGCCCGGCAACGCCTTGCCATTGCGCGGCATTCCCGTGGGTACCGTCGTGCACTGCATAGAAATGAAGCCCGGTAAAGGCGCCCAGATTGCCCGGAGCGCCGGGGCGGCGGTTCAGCTGGTGGCCAAGGAAGGGGCTTATGCCACCGTGCGGCTGCGCTCGGGCGAAATGCGCAAAATACACGTTGACTGCCGGGCCACTGTCGGCGAGGCGGGCAACTCGCAGCACAGTTTGCGCTCCCTGGGCAAAGCGGGTGCCGCGCGCTGGCGGGGCCGGCGTCCCACGGTGCGCGGCGTGGCCATGAATCCGGTTGATCACCCCCACGGCGGGGGCGAGGGCCGCACCTCCGGGGGGCGCCATCCGGTGAGCCCCTGGGGGATGCCGACCAAGGGGCATAAAACGCGCCGCAACAAGCGCACCGACAAGATGATCGTGCGCCGGCGGACCAAGTAAAGCTTTAGCGGGAGACAACAGGTGCCACGTTCAGTAAAAAAAGGTCCTTTCGTCGATCTTCACCTTGCAAAGAAAGTGGAAGAGGCGAGCGCGTCCGGAAGCCGCAAGCCGATCAAGACCTGGTCACGCCGCTCCACCATTTTGCCGGAGATGGTGGGGCTGACCATCGCCGTGCACAACGGTCGCCAGCATGTGCCCATCCTGGTGTCGGAAAACATGGTGGGGCATAAACTGGGTGAGTTTGCCGCCACGCGTACCTTCCGGGGTCATGCCGGCAGCAAAAAGACGAAGTGACGGGGACAGACGATGGAAGTAGCCGCAACGCTTAAATACGCCCGTATCTCAGCGCAGAAGATGCGCCTGGTGGCCGATCAAATACGCGGTATGCCGGTCGACCGGGCGCTGAATACGCTGACCTTCAGCCGCAAAAAGGCTGCCCACACGGTTCGCAAAGTGCTCGAATCGGCAATTGCCAATGCCGAGCACAATGAGGGGGCCGACGTGGATGAACTCAAGGTGGCCAGGATCTACGTGGACGAGGGCCCGACCTACAAACGAATCAGGGCGCGTGCCAAGGGCCGGGTCAACCGCATCTTCAAACGCACCAGCCACGTGACCGTGGTGGTCGGCGAAAAGTAAACAGCGAGGCGTTGCTTTATGGGGCAGAAAGTACATCCCACCGGGATACGACTGGGGATTGTCAAAGACTGGACTTCCACTTGGTACGCGGATTCCAAACAGTACGCCGATTACCTGTTCACCGACTTACAGGTGCGCGGTTTCCTGAAAAAACGCCTGTCTCACGCCTCGGTCAGCCGCATCCAGATTGAGCGGCCGGCCAAAACCGCGCGCATCACCATTCACAGCGCGCGGCCCGGCATCGTCATTGGCAAGAAGGGCGAGGACATTGACGCCCTGCGCCGGGAAGTGCAGGGCATGATGGGTATTCCCGTGCACATCAACGTCGAGGAAATACGCAAGCCGGAGCTGGATGCACAGCTGGTGGCGGAGAGTGTGGCGCAGCAGTTGGAGCGTCGCATCATGTTCCGCCGGGCGATGAAGCGCTCAGTGATGAATACCATGCGTCTGGGCGCCTTGGGCATCAAGATCAACGTTGCCGGACGCCTGGGCGGCGCTGAGATCGCCCGCAGCGAATGGGCGCGCGAAGGCCGGGTCCCCTTGCATACCCTGCGGGCAGACATAGACTACGGCTTTGCCGAGGCCCATACCCCTTCCGGCGTGATTGGTGTGAAGGTGTGGATCTTCAAGGGCGAAGTGTTTGACCGGGGCGCCGGCGCGGCGGCGGCCCCCCAAGAGAAAAGCGCCTGATCCGGAGTAGACAATGTTACAACCCAAACGAACGAAATTTCGCAAGCAGCACAAGGGCCGCAACCGCGGTTTGGCGCATTGTTCAAACAAGGTGAGCTTCGGTGAGTTTGGTCTCAAGGCAGTCAGTCGTGGCCGGATCACCGCCAGGCAGATTGAGGCGGCCCGCCGGGCGATGACCCGCCATATCCGCCGCGGAGGCAAGATCTGGATTCGCATTTTCCCGGACAAACCAATAAGCAAAAAGCCCCTGGAAGTGCGCATGGGCAGCGGCAAGGGTAATGTGGAGTACTGGGTCGCCGAGATCCAGCCCGGGCGCATGCTGTATGAGATGGAGGGTGTTGCCGAAGAAGTGGCGCGTGAGGCGTTTCGTCTGGCGGCGGCCAAGCTTCCGGTCCGGACCACTTTTATTACGCGGACGGTGATGTAAATGAAGGCGAGCGAACTGCGGGAGAAAAACATCGACGAGTTGGAAGAGGAATTGCTCGCTTTGTCGAAAGAGCAATTCAGTTTGCGCATGCAGTCCGCCACCGGCCAATTGGGGCAGAATCACTTGTTGCGCAATGTGCGACGCAACATCGCGCGCGTGAAGACGGTCCTGAGCGAGAAGAAAGCAGGTTGAGGCGATGGCAGAGGAAAGCAAAGTAGTCCGGGCGGTCACTGGCCAGGTGGTGAGCGACAAGATGGACAAGACCATTACCGTTTTGGTGGAGCGCAAAGTGCCGCATCCCTTGTATCGAAAATACGTGCGCCGCTCGACCAAGCTCCATGCCCACGACGAAAACAACGACGGGCGCACAGGTGATGTGGTGGTGATTGAGCAGTGCCGGCCATTGTCGAAAAGCAAGTGCTGGCGCCTGGTCAAAGTGGTGGAGCGGGCGCGCTAGCCGCGGCGGGTGTAGTTGGAGTCAGGCCTGGAGAGTAACAATGATTCAGATGCAAACGCAGCTCGATGCGGCGGACAACAGCGGCGCGCGGCGCTTGATGTGCATCAAGGTGCTGGGTGGATCGAAGCGTCGCTACGCACATATTGGTGATGTCATCAAAGTGAGCGTCAAGGAGGCCATTCCCCGCGGCAAGGTAAAAAAAGGCGAGGTCTACAACGCCGTGGTGGTGCGGACCCGCAAGGGGGTACGCCGGCCCGACGGCTCCCTGATCCGCTTTGACGGCAACGCGGCAGTTCTGTTGAACAATCAGCTGCAGCCCATCGGCACCCGGATTTTTGGTCCGGTGACGCGCGAGCTGCGGACAGAAAAATTCATGAAAATCGTGTCTCTGGCGCCGGAAGTCCTCTGAGCGTGGCGACAGGGCCTGAGGGTTGGATCATGCGTAAAATCAGAAAAGGCGACGACGTCATTGTTTTGGCCGGGAAAGACAAAGGCAAGCGGGGAGCGGTGTTGAGTGTGAAGGCCGATGATCGCGTGGTGGTGCAAAACGTGAATGTTGTGAAGCGTCACACCAAACCCAACCCCGGGCGGGGTGTGGCAGGCGGTATTATTGAGAAAGAAATGCCCATTCATGTGTCCAATGTGGCGATTTTCAACCCTGCCTCCGGTAAAGGAGAGCGGGTGGGGGTCAAAGTGCTGGAAGATGGCCGCAAGGTGCGCTATTTCAAGTCAAACGGCGAAGTACTGGACGTTTAATTTCTGCGGGTAAAGGTCAATGGTCCGTTTACAAGAACATTATCGCGACACTGTCGTGCCCGGGCTGGTCAAGCAGTTCGGCTATCAGTCGGTTATGCAGGTGCCGCGTATCACCAAGGTGACACTCAACATGGGGCTCGGCGAAGCCGTGGGTGACAAAAAGG
The DNA here is from genome assembly GCA_011375345.1 of Gammaproteobacteria bacterium. Taxonomy (NCBI): domain Bacteria; kingdom Pseudomonadati; phylum Pseudomonadota; class Gammaproteobacteria; species Gammaproteobacteria bacterium. The sequence continues at coordinate 7,953 of DRLM01000090.1, read as the reverse complement.
TGATCGAAGCCGCCATGGGTGACATGGAAAAAATCGCCGGCCAGAAGCCCGTTGTGACGCGGGCGCGCAAATCCGTCGCCGGTTTCAAGATTCGGGAAGAGTGGCCCATCGGGTGCAAGGTGACTTTGCGGCGGGAGCGCATGTATGAGTTTCTTGACCGCCTGATTACCGTCGCCATTCCGCGGATTCGCGATTTCCGCGGGCTGAACGGCAAATCCTTCGATGGCCGCGGGAATTACAGCATGGGCGTGCGGGAGCAGATCATCTTTCCGGAAATCGATTACGATAAAATCGACGCGCTGCGGGGGATGGACATCACGATCACCACCAGTGCCACTACCGATGAGGAAGCACGGGCGCTGCTGATGGCATTCAGCTTCCCGCTCAAGAGCTAGCAGAGGCAGACATGGCGAAAGTTGCAATGATAGAAAGGGAGCGCAAGCGCGTACGCACGGTACAGCGCTATGCGGCGAAAAGGGCGGAGTTGAAAAAGCAGCTCAAAAAACCGGATCTGAGTCATGAGGAACGGGATGAGTTGCAGCGCAGATTCCAGTCGTTGCCACGCGACGCCAGCCCCTGCCGCTTGCGACGCCGCTGCCGGTTGAGCGGACGCCCCCACGGTGTCTACCGTCGGTTTGGTTTGGGCCGGAACAAGTTGCGTGAAGCGGCGATGCGGGGTGACGTGCCCGGCTTGGTGAAATCGAGCTGGTGAGCCTGGCTCGCGGAGTAATGCCAATATGAGTATGAATGATCCAGTTGCGGACATGTTGACCCGCATCCGTAATGCGCAAGCTGCGGAGAAGGCCGAGGCCGCCATGGCGTCGTCCAAGTTGAAGGTGGCCATCGCCCGGGTGTTGAAGGACGAAGGGTACATCGAAGACTTTTCGGTGACGGATCAGGACGGCAAGCCGGTGCTGACGGTCGTTTTGAAATACTTTCAGGGCCGGCCGGTCATTGCCAGTATCCAGCGCGCCAGCCGGCCCGGTTTGCGGCTCTATAGAGGCAAGGATGAACTGCCGAAGGTGCAGGGGGGCTTGGGGGTTGCCATTGTCTCGACCTCAAAAGGGGTGATGACCGATCGTTCTGCCCGTGCCGCCGGGCATGGCGGTGAGATCCTGTGTTACGTCGCTTAACGGTGTGAACTATGTCTAGAGTCGCGAAGAAACCCATTGCCGTTCCCGCGGGCGTCGCTGTGATGCTCGAGGGTTCAAATCTGACGGTTAAAGGCAGCAAAGGCCAGCTCAGTCTGCGTATCCATGACGAGGTGGAAATGGTCAACGACAATAACGTCATCACCTTTTCGGCACGCAACAGGTCTGCTGCCGCCAATGCCCTGGCGGGTACCATGCGGGCGCTGGTAAGCAATATGGTGCTTGGCGTGAGTAACGGCTTTGAGAAGAAGCTGGAACTGGTGGGCGTCGGCTACCGGGCTCAGGCGCAAGGCAGGGTCGTGAATCTGTCACTGGGTTTTTCCCACCCCATCGAGTACGCCTTGCCGGAAGGGGTTACTGCAGAGACCCCCAGCCAGACGGAAGTCGTGGTGAAGGGCATCGACAAGCAGAAAGTCGGGCAGGTTGCCGCGGAGATTCGGGCTTTCCGTCCGCCGGAGCCTTATAAGGGCAAAGGTGTGAAGTATGCGGATGAAGCCATCGTCCGCAAGGAAGCCAAAAAGAAATAGCAGGTAAGGGCCGTGGATAAGAAGTCAAGTCGTTTGCGCCGGGCGCGTAAGGCCAGGGCGAAGATCAGGCAGCTGGGGGTGTACCGCTTGTGCGTCCATCGCTCTCCCCGTCACATTTACGCGCAGGTTATCGCCCCGACGGGTTCGGAGGTTGTGGCTTGTGCCTCGACGCTGGATGCCGGGGTCAAAGCAGCACTCAGCGGCTCCGGCGGCAATGCGGCGGCGGCCGCCGTGGTCGGCAAGGTGGTGGCCGAGCGCGCGAAAGCGGCCGGTGTGAGCAAGGTGGCGTTTGATCGTGCCGGCTTTCGCTATCACGGTCGTGTCAAGGCCCTGGCCGATGCGGCCCGGGAAAACGGACTAGAGTTTTAAAGGTTTGAGCTATGGCGCGTTTTAATGCTCCTTCGGAAACTGACGAGCTGCAAGAGAAGCTGGTCACGGTCAGGCGGGTGGCCAAGGTCGTAAAGGGCGGCCGGATATTCGGCTTCTCCGCCTTGACCGTCGTCGGTGATGGCAAGGGCCGGGTGGGTTTTGGCCGGGGCAAGGCGCGGGAAGTGCCGGCTGCGATCCAAAAAGCCATGGAGGATGCCCGGCGCAATATGCGCGAGGTCAATCTGCAGGGCGGTACCTTGCAGCATCCGATCACTGCGCGGCATGGCGCCGCAAAGGTGTTTATGCAGCCCGCTTCCGACGGTACCGGGATTATCGCCGGGGGCGCCATGCGTGCTGTTTTCGAAGTTCTGGGGGTGCGCGACGTGCTGGCAAAGTGCATCGGTTCCTCCAACCCGGTTAACGTGGTGCGTGCCACCATCCGGGGCCTGACGGAAATGGCGGACCCGGAAACGGTCGCCGCCAAGCGCGGTAAATCTGTGTCGGACATTGTGGGATAAGTGTTATGGCCAAGCAGAAAAAGTTGCGGGTGACGCTGATGAAAAGCCGCTTCGGCCGTACCGCGGATCACCAGGCCTGTGTCACCGGCCTGGGTTTGCGCAAGCGCCACCACAGTGTGGTGGTGGAAGACACCCCAGCCATCCGGGGGATGGTCAACAAGGTGTCTTACTTGCTGAAAGTCGAGGAGCTGTGAGCATCATGCGGTTGAACACCCTGGCGCCCGCTGGCGGCGCCAAGCAAATACGTAAGCGCGTGGGCCGGGGCGTGGGCTCGGGTCTTGGAAAAACCTGCGGCCGTGGCCATAAGGGGCAGCATTCCCGCGCCGGCGGTTTCCACAAGGTGGGTTTCGAGGGCGGGCAGATGCCTTTGCAGCGGCGCCTTCCGAAGGTGGGGTTCCGCTCGCGCAAGTCCCTGTATGCTGCTGAGGTGCGGTTGCACGAGCTGGCCAAGCTTGGCGACGACATTATCGATATGTTGACACTGAAGGCCGCCGGACTTGTCCCGCTTCAGGCCCAGCGGGTCAAAATCATGCTGTCGGGCGGGCTGGACAAGGCAGTGGTGGTGCGGGGCATTGCGGTAAGCAAGGGCGCGCGTGCGGCGATCGAGGCCGCCGGCGGCAAGGTCGAGTAACAGAACGTTAAGGAAGCTCGATGGCCAATCCTCTCGCGGACATAAGCAAATGGGCTGAATTGCGGCGCCGGCTGTTGTTTGTTCTGGGCGCACTGGTGGTGTTTCGCATCGGTGCAGCCATTCCCGTCCCCGGCATCAATCCCACGGCCCTGGCTGCCTTGTTTGACCAGCAAAGCGGCACCATTATCGATATGTTCAATATGTTTTCGGGGGGGGCCCTGAAGCGGCTGGCCATTTTCGCCCTGGGGATCATGCCGTATATCTCGGCTTCCATCATCATCCAGTTGCTGACCGTGGTGTGGCCCAAGCTCGAGCAGCTTAAGAAAGAGGGTGAGGCGGGGCGCCGCAAGATTACCGAATACACCCGTTATTTCACGGTCGTGCTCGCAACCTTCCAGGCGACCGGTGTCGCCATTGCCCTGCAACGCCAGGAGGTGGGGGGTGTCTCAGTGGTCGTTGATCCCGGTCCGGCCTTCGTGATTATTGCCGTGCTCACCTTGGTGACGGGGACCATCTTCCTGATGTGGCTTGGTGAGCAGGTGACCGAGCGCGGTATCGGCAACGGTATTTCCATCATCATTTTCGCCGGTATTGTGGCGGGTTTGCCCAGAGCCGTGGGCGGGACACTGGAGCTGTCCCGTACCGGTGAGATCGGCCCCATGTTGGTGCTGGTGTTGTTCGTTCTGGCGGTGGCCGTGACCTGGTTTGTGGTGTTCGTTGAACGGGGCCAGCGGCGGATCACAGTCAACTATGCCAAGCGTCAGCAAGGGCGGAAGATGTACGCAGGTCAGACCAGTCATCTGCCGCTGAAGGTCAACATGGCGGGTGTTATCCCCCCCATCTTTGCCTCCAGCATCATTCTGTTTCCGGCGACCCTGGCGGGATGGTTTGGGAGCGGCACCGAGGGACTGGGCTGGTTGGAAGACTTGTCCGCCATGTTGTCGCCGGGGCAGCCGGTTTACGTCATTGGCTATGCGGTGGCGATCATCTTTTTCTGCTTCTTTTACACGGCGCTGGTGTTCAATCCCAAAGACACCGCGGACAATTTGAAAAAATCGGGGGCTTTTATCCCCGGCATCCGTCCTGGTGAACAAACAGCGCGCTACATCGACGGGGTGATGAGCCGCCTGACCCTGGTGGGCGCGGTTTATATTACCGGGGTGTGTCTGCTGCCTGAGTTTTTGATTGTTTCGTGGAATGTGCCGTTCTACTTTGGCGGTACGTCCTTGTTGATTGTTGTGGTCGTTGTGATGGACTTTATTGCACAGCTGCAGGCCCATCTCATGTCCCACCAGTATGAAGGCTTGATGAAAAAGTCTCATCTCAAAGGCCGGCCTGGCGCGCTGCGGTAGTGGCCGCTGCCCCGGGTGCGGGCGGTCTCGTTAAGAAGGAATGGCAATGAAAGTTCGAGCTTCGGTTAAGAAAATATGCCGAAACTGCAAGATAGTGCGTCGCCAGGGTGTGGTGCGGGTCATTTGCAAGGATGCGCGTCACAAACAGCGTCAGGGCTGATCGCCGCGCTTGATTTTTCCGTAGGTTCAATTTAAGATTCCCCGTTTTCGCGGGGCATCTTGCTCTATTACTAGGAGAGTGCTTGGGTGGCACGCATAGCTGGAATCAACATCCCGGTTCAGAAACACACGGTCATCGCGCTAAGGTCGATCTTCGGCATCGGCCCCAGCAGGGCGCGCACCATCTGCGCGGCCAGCGGCGTTGCGCCGGATAAGAAGGTTCGTGACCTCAGTGAAGCCGAGCTTGAGGCCTTGCGGGCCGAGGTCGGCAGGTATCAGGTGGAAGGCGATTTGCGTCGTGAAGTCTCCATGAACATCAAACGCCTGATGGATCTCGGCAGCTATCGGGGCATGCGCCACCGGCGCGGGCTCCCCACCCGCGGCCAACGTACCCGCACCAATGCGCGCACCCGCAAGGGCCCGCGCCGCATGATTCGTAAATAACTAACGGTTTAAGCAGGACTCTAGCAGATGGCGAAAGCGAGTGCCCGGACACGCAAACGTGTCAAGAAGAACGTGGTTGACGGTGTGGCTCATATCCAGGCCTCCTTCAACAATACCATCATCACCATCACCGACCGGCAGGGTAATGCGCTGTCGTGGTCGTCGGCCGGCGCCTGCGGATTCAAGGGCTCGCGCAAGAGCACGCCGTTTGCTGCCCAGGTGGCGGCCGACAAGGCGGCGCAGGCGGCCCAGGAATACGGCATGAAAAACGTTGATGTGATGGTAAAGGGCCCCGGTCCGGGTCGTGATTCTGCGGTTCGTGGTTTGTATTCGGCGGGTTTCAAAGTCACGAGCATTACCGACGTGACACCCATCCCTCACAACGGTTGCCGCCCGCCCAAAAAGCGGCGGGTGTAGGAGTTTATCGGTGGCTAGGTATATTGGTCCGAAGTGCCGTCAGTGTCGTCGCGAAGGCGAGAAGCTGTTTCTCAAAGGCGAAAAGTGTTTCACGTCCAAGTGTGCCATTGAAAAGCGGGGTTTCCCCCCGGGCCAGCACGGCCAGCGTCGCACCCGCTTGTCTGACTACGCCTTGCAGTTGCGGGAAAAGCAGAAGCTCAAGCGTATCTACGGCGTGCTGGAGCAGCAATTCCGCCTATACTACAAAGAGGCGGATCGCAGGAAGGGCTCCACCGGTGAGAATCTGCTCAAGCTGCTGGAGGCGCGCCTGGACAACGTGGTTTTTCGCATGGGTTTTGGGGCTTCACGGACGGAAGCGAGACAATTGGTGCGACACAACGGGATCGCTGTCAACGGTCGCCGGGTGAACATTCCCAGTTATCAGCTGAAGGCCAACGACACAGTGTCCGTGGTGGACGCGGCCAAGAAACAGCTGCGCATTCAGGCCGCCCTGGAACTGGCACAGCAGCGGGGATTTGCCGAGTGGGTCGATGTCGATGTGGACAAAAAACAGGGTGTCTACAAGGCCTCGCCGGAACGCAGCGAGCTGCCGCCGGATATCAACGAACACTTGGTGGTGGAGCTGTACTCCAAGTAGTTGTTCACGGTTCTCGCCGCCGCGTCGTGGGCGCGGCGCCTGTTTTGGCAGCACGAACCCGTTTCGATCACATTTAGATCAATTGAGGGCTTTTCATGCAAGGCTCGGTATCTGAGTTTTTAAAACCCCGTTCGGTCCACGTTCAGACGACAGACGCTCGCCGCGCGAAAATCACCATCGAGCCGCTGGAAAGGGGCTTCGGGCATACGCTGGGGAACGCGCTGCGGCGCATTTTGTTGTCCTCCATGCCGGGCGCTGCGGTTACGGAAGTGGAGATCGAGGGGGTGTTGCACGAATACACCACCATCGAAGGGGTGCAGGAAGACGTGATTGAGATCCTGCTCAACCTGAAGGGGCTGTCCATTCAGATGCACGAGCGCGATGAAGCGGAGCTGACCCTGAGAAAGAAGGGCCCCGGTCCGGTGCTGGCCAGTGACATTGAGCTCAGTCACGACGTGGAAATCGTCAACGCCGATCACGTTATCGCCCACCTTACCAAGGTGGGTGAGTTGAACATGACACTCAAGGTGGCCCGGGGCCGGGGTTATCAGCCCGCTGTGGGCCGGACGGGTCCCGGGGACGAGGATCGTCCCATCGGCAAGTTGCAGGTGGATGCCTCCTTCAGTCCCGTGAGCCGCGTCTCCTACGTGGTGGAAAGCGCGCGGGTGGAACAGCGCACTGACCTGGACAAATTGGTGTTGGAGCTGGAGACCAATGGCAGCATCGACGCCGAGAAGGCGGTGCGTCGGGCCGCGGAAATACTGCGCGACCAACTCTCGGTGTTTGTCGATCTGGAGGGCAGCGGGGAGTCGGAGTCGGCCCGGCCGGATGCTGAGATCGATCCTATCCTGTTGCGTCCGGTTGACGATTTGGAGCTGACGGTGCGCGCCGCCAACTGTCTGAAAGCCGAAAACATCTACTACATCGGCGATTTGATTCAACGCACCGAAGTGGAGTTGTTGAAAACGCCCAATCTGGGCAAGAAGTCTCTTACTGAGATCAAGGACGTCCTCGCGTCCAACGGGCTGTCCCTGGGCATGCGCCTGGAAAACTGGCCGCCGCCCGGGTTGCACGAGTCCGGCAAGGAAACCGCCTCCGCCTGAATCAGCGCCCGGGCGGTCAGGGGCATGGTGAATTCAAAGCTTAGAGATAAAAAAAGGTAAGCGCTCATGCGTCATCGCAATACAGGTCGTCAACTGAGCCGGAACAGCAGTCATCGCCGGGCAATGCTGCGCAACATGTCGGCGTCATTGTTGCGTCACGAAGCCATTAAAACCACGGTGCCCAAGGCCAAAGAGCTGCGCCGCGTGGTCGAGCCTTTGATCACCTTGGCCAAGAAAGACACTGTCGCGGCGCGGCGCCGGGCCTTTGCCCGCCTGCGGGACGGGGAGGTGGTGGCGAAGTTGTTCAACGATCTTGGGCCGCGCTTTCAAAACCGTCCCGGTGGTTATATACGTATTTTGAAGTGCGGTTTCCGCCCCGGCGACAGCGCGCCCATGGCTTATGTGGAATTGCTTGACCGGCCGTCAGAGTCTGACGCCTGAGTGGTTTTTGATTCATGCGCTTCGCATTTGTGGCCGGGCATTTTGCCCGGCTTTTTGTTTGGTGCGCCAGGCATGGCGCGTAGCGCCGTGACTGGCGCTATTTCCCGAGCTGTGGTGGCGAGGGGATGACTTGGGGGTGCAAGTCCCCTACCGGCCCGGCAAGGGGAACGGTTAGCCGAACGGCAAAGGTGCCCATCGCGAGGT